>NZ_JBIWJF010000025.1:0-119490 GCF_044764985.1 Kitasatospora sp. NPDC093550 | reverse complement strand
GATGATTTTCAGACTGCCGGGTTTGTGGGGTGGGGGTTGAGACCGTTGGCAGTCTGAAAATCACCCGCAACGCCCCTCTCCGGGCCACCCCCTGCGCCGCCCCTTCCGCAGCGCGTCCCTCTCGCCTGGTCGGGTGAGGAGGAGGGGGGAGGGGTGGGTGGGTGGTGAGGGGTGCTGGGGTGGGGTGAGGGGGGTGGGGGAGTTGCTGGGTGCTGGGGGCGGGGTGGGTGGGGGTGGGTCCGGGATACTGGGGGGTATGAGGCTGACGGAGTTCTGGCGACGGATGTACGCGCACTTCGGGGAGGCGTACGCGGAGTCGTTCGCGACCGACCATGTGATGGCGGAGTTGGGTGGGCGGACGGTGCGGCAGGCGTTGGAGGCGGGGTGGGAGGCCAAGGACGTGTGGCGCGTGGTGTGTGAGACCCAGGGGGTTTCGACGCTGCTGAGGTGAGTTCCGTCGCCCCGTATGGGACAGACTGTCGGGGTGACAAGCAGCGCAGAACAGAAGAATTCGGACAGGGTCGAGGGTGGTGAGCGCGCGGGTGGGGGCGGCGCGCTGTGGGGTGGCGGGATGCCGCGGTGGCTGCCGCGGGCGATGGTGCTGTTCCTGGTGCTGGTGGGGGTGTTCCAGCTCGCGGACTGGGCCTTCCGGCAGCTGATCGACCTGTTCGTGATGCTGTTGGTGGCGTTCTTCCTGTCGCTCGCGCTGGAGCCGGCGGTGGACCGGATGGCGGCGCGCGGGGTGCGTCGGGGGGTCGGCACCTTCCTGGTGTTCGTGGCGGTCGGGGTCGCGGTGCTCGGGTTCCTCGCGGCGCTCGGGACGCTGTTGGTCGACCAGGTGGCGAAGATCGCCGAGGACCTGCCGCACCTGGTCGACAATCTGATCGGGTGGATCAACCGGACCTTCCACCAGGAGCTGTCCCTGGGGGAGTTGCAGAAGAAGCTGCTCAAGGACTCCGGGACCATCGAGAACTACGCCCAGCAGGCCGCCGACAACGTCTGGGGCGTCTCCTCCACCGTGATCGGGGGGCTCTTCCAGGCCTTCACGGTCGGGCTGTTCACCTTCTACTTCACCGCCGAGGGGCCGCGGGTGCGCCGGACGGTGTGTTCGCTCCTCCCGCCCGCGAAGCAGGGGGAGGTGCTGCGGGCCTGGGAGATCGCGCTGGCCAAGACCGGCGGGTACCTCTATTCGCGGGCGGTGCTCGCGGTGGTGTCGGCCGCCGGGCACTGGGTGATGTTCGCGCTGCTGGACCTGCCGTACTCGGCGGCGCTGGCGATCTGGGTGGGCGTCATGTCGCAGTTCGTGCCGACCATCGGGACGTACCTGGCCGGGGCGCTGCCGGTGCTGGTGGCGCTGACCGTGGAGCCGGTGGACGCGCTCTGGGTGCTGGTCTTCGTGGTGGTCTACCAGCAGGTCGAGAACTACCTGCTGCACCCGAGGATCACCGCGCGGACGGTGGACGTGCACCCGGCGGTGGCCTTCGGCGCGGTGATCGCGGGTGCGGCGCTGCTCGGTGCGGTGGGCGCGCTGATCGCGATCCCGGCGGCGGCGACGCTGCAGGGCTTCGTGGGGACGTACGTGCGGCGGTACGAGGTGACCACCGATCCGCGGATCGACCGGGGGGAGCAGCGCCGGGCGCGGCGGGAGCTGCGCCGGGAGGCGGCGCGGCGGCTGCGGCGGATGGTGGGTGGGGACGGGGAGTGAGCGGACGTGCGAAGCTTGAATCGAACAGATGTTCTTTGTACTCTCCGGCGAAGAGTTTTCCACAGGCGGAGCCGGGTCAGGCTCGTTTGTCAGTGGGACGCGCTAGCGTCGATGACGATGAAGCGCACAGCACAGAACCCGAGGGAAAAAGCCATGGCAGGTACGGACCGCGAGAAGGCCCTGGAAACCGCGCTCGCCCAGATCGAGCGGCAGTTCGGCAAGGGCTCGGTGATGCGCCTCGGTGAGAAGGCCAACGAGCCGGTCGAGGTGATCTCCACCGGATCCACCGCTCTGGACGTCGCCCTCGGGGTCGGCGGCATTCCGCGCGGCCGGGTGATCGAGATCTACGGCCCCGAGTCCTCCGGTAAGACCACCCTGACCCTGCACCTGGCCGCGAACGCCCAGAAGGCCGGCGGCACGGTCGCCTTCGTCGACGCGGAGCACGCGCTCGACCCCGAGTACGCCAAGAAGCTCGGTGTGGACACCGACGCCCTGCTGGTCAGCCAGCCGGACACCGGTGAGCAGGCGCTGGAGATCACCGACATGCTGATCCGCTCCGGCGCGATCGACCTGGTGATCATCGACTCGGTCGCGGCGCTCGTCCCGCGCGCCGAGATCGAGGGCGAGATGGGTGACTCGCACGTCGGTCTGCAGGCCCGACTGATGAGCCAGGCGCTGCGCAAGATCGCCGGTGCGCTGAACCAGTCGAACACCACCGCGATCTTCATCAACCAGCTGCGCGAGAAGATCGGCGTGATGTTCGGTTCGCCGGAGACCACGACCGGTGGCCGGGCGCTGAAGTTCTACGCCTCGGTCCGGCTGGACATCCGCCGGATCGAGACGCTGAAGGACGGCACCGAGGCGGTCGGCAACCGCACCCGCGTCAAGGTGGTCAAGAACAAGGTCGCCGCGCCGTTCAAGCAGGCCGAGTTCGACATCCTCTACGGCGTGGGCATCAGCCGCGAGGGCGGCCTGATCGACATGGGCGTCGAGCACGGGTTCATCCGCAAGTCGGGTGCCTGGTACACCTACGAGGGCGACCAGCTCGGCCAGGGCAAGGAGAACGCCCGTAACTTCCTGCGGGACAACCCGCAGCTCGCCGACGAGATCGAGCGGAAGATCAAGGGCAAGCTCGGCATCGGCCCGAAGACCGAGGAGCCTGCGGCCGAGGGCGCGGCGGACGCCGCCGCCGACGGCGCCGCGAAGCCGATCACCGCGACCGTCACCAAGGCGGCTGCGGCGAAGAAGACGGCGGCGGCCAAGGCCTGAGCCGTTGACGCAGCACGACACGGTGGGCGGCGGCCCGGAGGACGACGACGGGCCGCCGGACTGGTTCGCCGCAGTGGCGGAGGAACCGGAGAGCGACAGAGCTCCGGCCCGGGTGGCGCGCGGCGCGGCGCCCGGGCCGGTTGTGGAGTGGGAGCAGCCGTCGGCGGAGGCGCTCGGACTGGTTTCCGCCTCCGAGCTGCCCGTCGGCAGGCGCCGTCGGCGATCGGCCCTGGAGGTCGAGGCGGCCGGTCACGGGGGTGCGGCCGCCTCGACCTCCCGCTCCGGCGCCCGCCGGGCCGGTGAGGACGAGAGCGCCCGGCGTGGCTCCCGGAAGAAGCCGGCCGAGGAAGCGGTCGATCCGGAGACCCGCGCCCGGGACATCTGCCTGCGGCTGCTGACCGGCGCCGCCAAGACCCGTAAGCAGCTCGGCGACGCCCTGCGCAAGCGGGAGATCCCGGACGAGGTCGCCGACGAGGTGCTCACCCGGCTCGAAGAGGTCGGGTTGATCGACGACGCGGCCTTCGCCGCGGCCTGGGTGGAGTCCCGGCACGCCGTCCGAGGACTGTCCCGGCGGGCGCTGGCCCAGGAGCTGCGCACCAAGGGGGTGGCCGCCGAGCTGGTCGAGCCCGCCCTCGCCCAGGTCGACCACGACGACGAGGAGGACGCGGCCCGGGCGCTGGTCGAGCGCAAGCTGCGGGCCACCCGGGGGCTGGACCGGCAGGTCCGTACCCGGCGGCTGGTCGGGATGCTGGCCCGGCGCGGCTACTCCGAGGGGTTGGCGTTCCGGGTGGTGCGCGCTGCGCTGGACGAGGAGCCGGGGGAACCGCCGGAGAGTGGGTGACCCTCCGTCGTCAGCTGGGGGAGTCGACCTGTTCCGGGGTGGGGTCGGGGGCCGGGGTGAGGGTGGCCGGGCCGCCACGGGCGTGGTCGGCCAGGGCGAGGAGGTCCTCGGCGACGGCGCCCTGGGTGACGCCGACCAGGTGGCCGTCGGGGCGGATCAGCAGGACGGTGTGCGGGCCGGCGCCCGGGTAGTCCTCGGTGACCAGGACCTCGGCGGGGACGGGCAGGGCGGCCGCGACCTCGGCGAGCCGGGGCATCAGGCCGGCGCCGAGCCAGTGCTCGGAGGACCAGACCGCGGTGCCGGGCGCGACCAGCAGCAGGAGGAAGGTGGCGCCGAGCCGGGCGTGCAGGTGGTCCGGGGTGCCGTCGGTGGCGAGCACCGGGAGGTCCGGGACGAGCACGCCCGGGGCGGTGGCGGGCAGCAGTTCGCTGAGTGAGGTGGCGCCGCGCGCGCCGCGCTGCACCGGGACCCGGCCGGGGACCCCGGAGGGTGCCGCCGGGTAGGCGGGCGCACCGCCGAAGCGGCCGGTGCCGAGCTGGCCGTCGGCGAGCAGCGGGGCGTGCTTGCGGAAGCCGCCGACCAGCAGGGAGCGCCGGGTCTGCTGCCAGCCGCGCAGCGGGCGCAGCAGCGGCATGGACTGGTCGACGGCGCGCAGCCGGGCGCCGACCGCGCCGCGCCGCTCGGCCTCGTAGCCGTCCAGCAGCGAGCCGCCGGGCTGCGGGCCGCCGGCGTGGAGGTGCCATGCGAGGGCGAGCCGCCAGGCGAGGTTGTCGGCGTCGCGCAGCCCGTCGGCGAGGTTCTGCATGCCGAGCGCGCCGTGCAGGTGGGCGGCGTCGCCGGCCAGGAAGCAGCGGCCGACCCGGAACCGGGCGGCGAGGCGCTGCTGGGCGGTGTGGTCGGCGGCGGCGAGCAGTTCGAAGCGGGGGAGTTCGCCGCACCAGCCGGTGAGGGTGGAGGTGACCCGGGTGAGCAGGGTGTCGCCGGTGACGATGCCCGGCCAGGTGGCGTGCGGGTCGACCGTCTCGGTGGGGGCGGGGCGGCCCGGGGGCAGCCGCCAGTCGAGCCGCCAGACGCCGTCCGGCAGCGGACGGGCGGAGGCCTCGCGGTCGCCGCGCCACGGGGGTTCGCGGTGCAGCCGGGCGCCGTCGAAGGGCAGGTCGACCCGGACGGTGGCGATGGCGTTGCGGTCGACCGCGGGGCGGCCGGGGAAGCGGATCTTCAGGAGCTTGCGGACGGTGGATCTCGCGCCGTCGCAGCCGACCAGGTGGCTGCCGCGCCACCAGGTGGCGGAGCCGTCCTGGGTGCCCACGGTGCGGACGCTGACGCCGTCCCGGTCCTGTTCGAGCTCCCGGACCCGGTGGAGCGGGACCAGCTTGATCAGCGGGGTGCCGGTCAGGGCGTCGCGCAGGCCGCGCTGGAGGCGGTGCTGGGGGAGGTGGAAGGTGGGCGAGTCGGTGAGGTCGATCCGCAGCACCTCCTGGCGGCGGCGCCAGATGGCGAAGGAGTCCCACAGGGCGGAGTCCGAGACCGCCCGGGAGTAGCCGATCCGGGTCAGGAAGGCGGCGGTGTCGGCGCCGATGACGAGGCTGCGCGGTCCCTCGGGGCAGAGACCGGAGCCCTCGTCGAGGACGACGGTGGGCACCTCGTGCCGGGCCAGGGCGAGGGCCAGGGCCAGACCGACCGGTCCGGCCCCGACCACGATCACCGGGTCCATGAGGGGACCTCCGGGCACGAACCGGCCGATCGGCCGGCGTCAGTTACCGCTGCCGCATATGCCGCGTGGATGCTCCCGGGAGGTGTCACGAAGAGCAATGCAACAGTTCACCTGCGTGTCCGTCAAGCAGCAGCTGATGTGCGCCGGTTCGCGCCGCGACGGCCGCGTGCTTCGATCCAGCGCGCGAGCGCGGTCAGGAGGAGGCACATGACGATGTAGATCGGGCCGATCACGAGCACCACCTGGATGTAGGGGAAGCCCGCGGCGTTCAACGGCTGGCTGGCGATCTTCTTGCCCATGAACAGCAGCTCGTTGTAGGTGATGATGTACCCGAGCGAGGTGTCCTTGAGGGTGACGACCAGCTGGCCGATCATCGAGGGCAGCATCGAGCGGACGGCCTGCGGCACCAGGATGCCGCTCATCACCTGGGTCTTGCGCATGCCGAGGGCGTACGCCGCCTCGCCCTGGCCCCGCGGGACGGCGTTGACGCCACTGCGGATGATCTCCGCCTGGACCGAGCCGTTGTAGAGGGTGAGCCCGAGGACCAGGGCCCACATCGGCTCCTTGGCGAAGAACGCGTAGTAGAGCGCGACGATCAGGATCAGCAGCGGCATCGCCCGGAAGAACTGGACGAAGCCGACGCAGAGCCAGCGGACCGGCCGGTGGTCGGAGAGCTGCCCGGCGGCCAGCAGCGCGCCGAGGGTGAGGGAGAACGCCGCCGCCAGGCCGAAGGCCTCCAGGGTGGCGAGCAGGCCGTCCAGGATCATCTGCTGGACGGTGTTGTACTGGAACGCGTCCCACATCTCCGCGTCGAACTGGCCGTTGTCGGCGAGCGCGGTGACGGCGTACCAGAGCAGACCGGCGACGCCGATCAGCGAGAGCACGCCGAACAGGCGGTAGCGGGAGCGGGCCCGGGGGCCGGGAGCGTCGTAGAGGACGCTGGCCGTTCCGGCGGAGCGCTGAAAAATGCTCATGCGCCCACCTCGCTTCGCTCGGCAGGGGCATCAGCCCATGCGCACCTCTTGATGGTTCGCTCGCTGCGCTCGCTCATCGGGCCACCGCCAGTCGGGATTCCAGGAAGCGGAAGAACGTGGCGACCGTCGCGCTGATCAGCAGGTAGGCGCAGGCCACCCAGAAGAAGATCGCGAAGATCGAGTAGCCGCGCTCGGAGAAGGTCTGCTGGGCGCTGTACAGCTCGGCGACGCTGAACGCGCCGGCGATCGCCGAGTTCCTCGGCAGGGCGATGAACACGCTGCTCATCGGGGCCAGGACGGTGCGGGCGGCCTGCGGCAGGACGACCAGGGTGAGGGTCTGGCCGAAGGTCATGCCCAGGCTGCGGGCGGCCTCCGCCTGGCCGAGCGGCACGGTGTTGATGCCGGAGCGGATCACCTCGCAGACGAACGAGGCGGTGTACCCGCCGAGCGCCAGCACCGCGAAGGTGAGGTGGCTGAAGTGCACGCCCAGCGGCGGCAGGCCGAAGGTGACGGCGAAGAACAGCAGGGTCAGCGGGGTGTTGCGGAAGAGCGTCACCCAGGTGGTGCCGAAGGCGCGCAGGACCGGCACCGGGGAGACCCGGAAGGCCGCCAGCAGGGTGCCCAGCAGCAGGGCGAGCAGTGCGCTGAGGGCGCTCAGCTCGATCGTCTGCAGGAAGCCGTCGCGGAACAACGCGAAGTTGTCGTCCTCGAACAGGAACCCCATCCGGCGGCCCTCCTCTCAATCAGGGTCGGGAAATGTCGTGCGGCGGGCGGATCAGTAGCGGTCGAGGGCCGGGACGTCGGGCGCGGGGGAGCCGGAGGCGCCGAGGGTGGCGTCGTAGGCCTTCTTCCAGTCGCCGTTGTCCTCGTGGGCCTTCAGGGCGTCGCTGATGGCGTTGCGCAGCACCGCGTCGTCCTTGTTGAGGCCGACGCCGTAGTTCTCCTTGGTGAAGGGCTTGCCGACGACCTTGAGCTTGCCGGCGTACTTGGAGGCGTAGCCCTTGAGGATGGCGTCGTCGGTGGTGACGGCGTCGACCTCGCCGGAGAGGAGCTTCTCGACGCAGGCCGAGTAGGTGTCGAACTGCGTGATCTTCGGGCTGTACTGCTGGATGTTCTTGATCGAGGTCGAGCCGGTGGCGGTGCAGACGTTCTTGCCGTTGACGCTCTCCGGGCCGGTGATCGAGGTGTTGTCCTGCTTGACCAGGAGGTCCTGGCCGGCGATGTAGTACGGGCCGGCGAAGGAGACGGTCTTCTTGCGCTCGTCGTTGATGCTGTAGGTGCCGACGTAGAAGTCGATCTGGCCCTTGGCGATCGCGGGCTCGCGCTGCGAGGAGACCAGGGTCTGCCACTTGATCTGCTGCGGGGTGAAGCCGAGGTCGGCGGCGATCATCTTGGCGACCTCGATGTCGAAGCCGCTGCGGTCGCCGCTGGCGACGTCCTCCCAGCCGAGGTTCGGCTGGTCGGCCTTGGCGCCGATGATCAGCTGACCGCGCTTCTTGGCCTCGGCGATGATCGGGGAGTCGACCTTGGCGTCGGTCTTGACCGTGTAGGTCGGGAGCTTCGGGGCGTTGCTCGCGCTGGCGGCGGCGCCGGGGGTGCCGTCCTTGCCGCAGGCGGCGGTGGCGGTGAGCGCGACGGCACAGAGCGCGACGGCGAGGGTGCGGGAAGTCCTCATGAGGGTTGTTCTCCTGGGGCCGGGCCGCGGTGTCAACCGGGCTCTGACGTCTGGAAGTTGTGCACGGGCAGGGCTGATCGGCACCGTTGCCGGAGGCGGCCCCGCGTGGTCTCGAAGAGTCGGTGGAGCGTCAGTGGTGCAGGATCTTCGAGAGGAAGTCCTTGGCGCGGTCCGAGCGCGGCGCGGTGAAGAAGGCGTCCGGGGTGTTCTGCTCGACGATCCTGCCGTCGGCCATGAACAGCACGCGGTTGGCGGCGGAGCGGGCGAAGCCCATCTCGTGGGTGACCACGACCATGGTCATGCCGTCCGCGGCGAGCTGGCGCATGACCTCCAGCACCTCGTTGACCATCTCCGGGTCGAGCGCCGAGGTGGGCTCGTCGAAGAGCATCACCTTCGGCTTCATCGCCAGCGCGCGGGCGATCGCCACGCGCTGCTGCTGGCCGCCGGAGAGCTGGGCCGGGAACTTGTCGGCCTGCGCGCCGACGCCGACGCGCTCCAGCAGCTCCCGGGCGGTCTTCTCGGCCTGCGGGCGGGGCACCTTGCGCACCTTGACCTGGCCGATGACCACGTTCTCCAGCACGGTCTTGTGCGCGAACAGGTTGAAGCTCTGGAACACCATGCCGACCTCGGCGCGCAGCCGGGCCAGCTCCTTGCCCTCGGCCGGCACCGGCCGGCCGTCGATGGTGATGCTGCCGGAGTCGACGGTCTCCAGCCGGTTGATCGTCCGGCAGAGCGTGGACTTGCCCGAGCCGGACGGGCCGATCAGCACGACCACCTCGCCCTGGGCGATCTCCAGGTCGATGTCCTGCAGGACGTGCAGGGCCCCGTAGTGCTTGTTGACCTTGCTCAGCACGACCAGTGGGGCGGCTGCGGGGGTGGAGTCCTGGACCGGGCTCTCGGTCATCGCGCCTGCTCCCTCTGTATCGGATCGTGCCTACCTGAGAAGTCTCAACTCCCTTGGGAGGCAATGGTGGTGCTGATCCGGGAGCCGCGACCGGCGGAGCCGCAGCCCCCGGTGGGCCGACCATAGGAGCCGTGACGGCGCGCCGTCAGCCGATCTGAGCGGAACTTGAGGATCACGAAACGGCCACACGGTCGGCGCGCGCTGTTCGCACGGGTGCCGACGGGGCATGTCACAGCGGGGATCCGCCCCGGTGCTCCCCGTCCCCCACGGGCCCGGTGCGAGGTCGAACCTGGCGCCGGGCCGCCCACTGGCCCATACTGCGCAGGACCGGGACCTGACCGATCGGTCCGGTTCCCACCGGTGACCGCGTGGGGGAAGGAGGAGAACAGGATGCGACTGCTGCTCGTCGAGGACGACGAACGCGTGGCCGCCGCGCTGGTCGCGGTGCTGGGCCGGCACGGCTTCCAGGTCCGGCACGCCCGCAGCGGGCACGAGGCGCTGGACGCCCTGGTGCCGGACGGCAACGAGCCGTACCGGGTGGTGCTGCTCGACCTCGGGCTGCCCGATCGCGACGGCTTCGAGGTGTGCAGCCGGATCAGGGCCGGCAGCGGCGTTCCGGTGATCATGGTCACCGCCCGCGCCGACGTCCGCTCCCGGATCCACGGCCTCAACCTGGGCGCCGACGACTACGTCACCAAGCCGTACGACATGGGCGAGCTGCTCGCCCGCATCCACGCCGTGGCCCGCCGCGGCGCCGTCCCCTCCTCGGTGTCGGTGCCCGCGCCCGACGACGTACCGCAGCAGCGCGGCCCGCTGGAGTCCCGCGGCATCCGGATCGACCGGGAGCGCCGCCGGGTCAGCGTGGACGGCCGCGACGTGCCGCTCACCCGCAAGGAGTTCGACCTGCTCGCCCTGCTCGCGCAGAGCCCCGGCGTGGTCTACCGGCGCGAGCAGATCTTCAGCGAGGTCTGGCGCAGCGGCTGGGAGGGCAACGGACGCACCCTGGAGGTGCACATCGGCTCGCTGCGCAACAAGCTGGCGCTGCCCGGCCTGGTCGAGGCCGTCCGCGGCGTCGGCTACCGCCTGATCCCCGAGTCGCCGGCGCCCGCCGCCGCGGACCCGGCCCCGAACACCCCCGCGGAGCACTGACCGCACGTGCGCACCCGCCTGCTCGGCATCCTGATCGCCCTCATGCTCTGCGTCCTGGCCGCCCTGGGGCTGCCGCTCGCGGCGGCGGTCGCGGCGGCCGAGCAGAGCAAGGTGGTCGTCGACCGGCTCGACGACGCCGCCCGCTTCGCCCAGGACCTGCCCACCTCCGGCGCCAACGACGCCGCCCGCAAGGGCGAGCCCGAGCCCGCCCCCGGCGACCTCAGCCGGCAGCACTCGATCGACGCCGAGGTCCGCCGCTACTACGACCTGTACGGGCTGCGCCTGGGCATCTTCCAGCGCGACGGCCTGCCGATCGCCGCCGCCCCCGCGAACTGGCGGGTGCCCACCACCGGCTGGGGCGCCCAGGCCTTCCAGGAGGCCCTGGACGGGCGGCGCAGTCACAATCCGCCGCAGGTCTGGCCGTGGACCCCGGACCGGACGATCACCGTCGCCGCCCCGGTGGTGCGCGACGGTGACGTGGTCGCGGTGGTGCTGAGCGAGTCCCCGACCGGGCCGCTGCGCACCCGGGTGCTGCACAAGTGGATGGTGCTCGTCGCCGGCGAGGCCGCCGCGATGATCGTCGCCGTGCTGCTGGCCGTCCGGCTCACCGAGTGGGTGCTGCGCCCGGTGCGCACCCTGGACCGGGCCACCCACGACATCGCCACCGGCCGGATGGCCGCCCGGGTCGCCCCCGGCGGCGGACCGCCCGAACTGCAACGGCTGGCACGCTCGTTCAACGAGATGGCGGACCACGTGGTGCTCGCCATGGACCAGCAGAAGGCCTTCGTCGCGGACGCCTCGCACCAGCTGCGCAACCCCCTCTCGGCCCTGCTGCTGCGGGTCGAGGTGCTCGGCCTGGAACTGCCCGAGGGCCACGAGGAGGAGCTCAGCGGCGTACGGGAGGAGGGCACCCGGCTGGCCCGGGTGCTGGACGACCTGCTCGGGCTGGCCACCGCCGAGCACGCCCGCCCCGAACCGGAGCGCACCGACCTCGCCGCGCTCACCCTGGCCCGGATGGACGCCTGGCGGCCGGTCGCCGAACAGCGCGGCATAGACCTGCGCTGGGACGGACCGGCGCTGGCGATCGGCATGGCCGATCCGATCGGCTTCGGTTCGGCGCTGGACGCCGTACTGGACAACGCGCTCAAGTTCGGCCCGGCCGGGAGCGAGGTGCGGGTGCGGGTCGCGGTGCGCCGGGACGAGGTCGCGGTGACCGTCACCGACGCCGGGCCCGGGCTCACCGAGGACGAGCTGTCCCGGGCCGGGGACCGGTTCTGGCGCAGCCCGCGGCACCAGAACGTGGACGGCTCCGGGCTGGGCCTGTCGATCGCCCGCACGCTGCTGGCGGCCGGCGGCGGTTCGCTCGGCTTCGCGCCGGTCCAGCCGACCGGGCTCGCGGTGACGCTGGCGGTGCCGCGCCCGGAGGGCTGACGGCGGCGGGAGGACCGGGCCAGCCGCTCAGGGTTTCCGCTCAGGGCTTCCGCTCAGGGTTTCCGCTCAGGGCTTCACCGAGCGGTAGTAGCGCGCCGCGCCCGTGTGCAGCGGGAGCGGATCGGTGTAGACGGCGGTGCGCAGGTCGACCAGCTGGGCGGCGTGCACCTGCGCGCCGATCTGGTCACGGCTGTCGATCACCGCGCGGGTCATCCCCTCGACCAGCTCCGGGTCCGCGTCGTCCCGGGTGATCAGCAGGTTGGGCACGGCCACCGTGGCGACGGCGTCCGTCGGCTCGGCGTTCGGGTAGGTGCCCTTGGGCATGGTGGCCGCCCGGTAGGCGTCGGTGCCGCCGCCCTCCGCCTTGTGCAGGGCCTCGGACAGGTCGTTCAGCGGCACGATGCGGATCTTGAGGTGGTCGGAGAGGTCGGTGAGGGCGCTGGTGGGCAGGCCGCCCGACCAGAAGAAGGCGTCCAGCTGGCCCGCGCGCATCGCGTCGGCGGCCTCGCCGACCCCCTTCGGGACCGCGACGACGTCGTGCTCCGGGTTCAGCCCGGCCGCGGTCAGCAGCCGCTTGGTGACCAGGTTCACCCCGGACTGCGGCAGGCCGACGCCGACCCGCAGGCCCTTGAGGTCGGCGGTGCGGCGCACCGGGGAGGAGGCCGGGACGACCAGCTGCAGGTAGTCGTCGTACAGCCGGGCGATCGCCCGCAGCCGGTCCTTGCCGGGGCCCTTGTAGTCGGCGACCGCGTCGGCGGTGGCGATCGCGAAGGCGTCCCGGCCGGTGATCACCCGGGTGAGGTTGTCTATCGAGCCCTCGGTGTTGTCGAGGGCCAGCCGCACCCCCGGCATCGTCCGGGCGACGTGCGTCTGCAGCAGCTGCCCGTACCGGTCGTAGACGCCGCGGTCCACACCGGTGGCGAAGCGCACCTCCCCGCGCGGGTACCCGGGCGAACGGCCCGCCGACAGCCACCAGCCGCCGAACCCGGCGACCAGCAGTACCAGTACCAGCACCGTCCGCCACAGCGGGCTGCGGGCCGCCGTGCGGACGGCGGCGCCGAGATGTGACGGGGTGGTGGGGGTCATGCAGGGATACTGCCAGGCGCTCCGGCCGAACGGGAGGGGAACGGGACGGGCAAGCTCCGGGAAAAGCGCTTCGCGGCTGCCCGTACCCTGGTCTGGTGAGCGGTGAGAGCGGATTGAAGAGCTACAAGGTCGTCACGCACGGCTGTCAGATGAACGTCCACGACTCCGAGCGGCTGTCCGGGCTGCTGGAGGAGGCGGGCTACGTCAAGGCCGGGCCCGAGGGCGACCCGGACCTGGTGGTGTTCAACACCTGCGCGGTGCGCGAGAACGCCGACAACAAGCTGTACGGCAACCTCGGCCAGCTGGCGCCGGTCAAGACCCGCCACAAGGGCATGCAGATCGCCGTCGGCGGCTGCCTGGCCCAGAAGGACCGCGACACCATCGTCAAGCGGGCCCCCTGGGTCGACGTGGTGTTCGGCACCCACAACATCGGGCACCTGCCGGCGCTCCTGGAGCGGGCCGCGATCGAGAAGAAGGCCCAGGTCGAGATCCTCGAATCGCTGGAGACCTTCCCCTCCACCCTGCCCACCCGCCGCGACTCCGCGTACGCCGCCTGGGTCTCGATCTCGGTCGGCTGCAACAACACCTGCACCTTCTGCATCGTCCCCGCGCTGCGCGGCAAGGAGGAGGACCGCCGCCCCGGCGACGTCCTCGCCGAGATCGAGGCGCTGGTGGACGAGGGCGTCATCGAGGTGACCCTGCTCGGCCAGAACGTCAACGCCTACGGCTCCGACCTGGGCGACCGCGAGGCCTTCTCCAAGCTGCTGCGCGCCGCGGGCCAGATCGAGGGCCTGGAGCGGATCCGCTTCACCTCGCCGCACCCGCGCGACTTCACCGACGACGTGATCGCCGCCATGGCCGAGACGCCGACCGTGATGCACCAGCTGCACATGCCGCTGCAGTCCGGCTCGGACCGGGTGCTCAAGGCGATGCGCCGCTCCTACCGCCAGGAGCGCTTCCTCGGGATCATCGAGAAGGTCCGCGCGGCCATGCCGGACGCGGCGATCTCCACCGACATCATCGTGGGCTTCCCGGGCGAGACCGAGGAGGACTTCGAGGAGACGATGCACGTCGTCCGCGAGGCCCGCTTCACCAACGCCTTCACCTTCCAGTACTCCAAGCGCCCCGGGACCCCGGCGGCCGAGATGGAGGACCAGGTCCCGAAGGAGGTCGTCCAGGCCCGCTACGACCGGCTGATCGCCCTCCAGGAGGAGATCTCCTGGGAGGAGAACAAGAAGCAGGTCGGCCGCGTCCTGGAGATCCTGGTCGCCGAGGGCGAGGGCAAGAAGGACGACCAGACCCACCGGCTCTCCGGGCGCGCGCCCGACAACCGGCTGGTGCACTTCAGCAAGCCGCAGGAGCCGGTGCGGCCGGGCGACATGGTGACCGTCGAGATCACCTACGCCGCCCCGCACCACCTGCTCGCCGAGGGGCCCGCGCTCGCGGTGCGCCGCACCCGGGCCGGTGACGCCTGGGAGAAGCGCCAGGCCAAGCCCGCGGCCAAGCCGGCCGGCGTGATGCTCGGCCTGCCGTCCATCGGTGCCCCCGCCGCGCTGCCGCTGGCGGCACCGGCCGGCGGGGCCTGCTGCGGCGACTGACGCGCGTGCTGCCGTACGGGCGGCCCGGAGGCGAGCGTGCTCACCTCCGGGCCGCCCTTCGCTTTGGCTAGAGTGATCGACATGCTGGTAGCCGCCGCCGTGTGCCCCTGTCCGCCACTGCTCGTCCCGGAGGTCGCCGCCGGGGCGGCGAGCGAACTGGACGCGCTGCGCGCCGCGTGCGACGAGGCGTTGGCGGCCCTGGTCGCGGCCGGGCCGCAGCTGGTCGTGGTGGTCGGCACCGGGCCGCAGGCCGAGGTGTGGACCGAGGGCGGGGCCGGGTCCTTCCACCGCTACGGCGTGCCGCTGGTCGCCAAGCTGCCGGGCGACCGGGTCGAGGGGCCGGAGCTGGCGCCCTCGCTGACCGTCGGCGCCTGGCTGCTGGAACGCGCCGGGGTGACCCTGCCCACGCACGCCTGCGCGGTGCCCGCCGACGCCCCGGCCGACCGGATGCTCGGCCTCGGCCAGGGCCTGGCCGGGCTCGCCGACCGGGTCGCCCTGCTGGTGCTCGGCGACGGCAGCGCCTGCCGCTCGCTGAAGGCGCCCGGCTACCTGGACGAGCGGGCCGAGGGCTTCGACGCCGCGCTGGCCGCCGCCCTCGGTACGGCCGACCTGCCGGCCCTCGCGGACCTGGACCCGGGCCTGGCCGCCGAACTCAAGGCAGAGGGCCGGGCGCCCTGGCAGGTGTTGGCCGGCGCCGCGGAGGGCGCCGGCCTCACCGGGCGGCTGGGCTACCAGGACGCCCCGTACGGGGTCGGGTACTTCGTGGCGTCCTGGTCCTAGACCGGCCCGAGGCGGTACGGGACGGGCGGCGGGACGGGTCTCAGGCCTGCGGGGGCTGTCCCTCGCCGGGCTTCGGCTTGTGGGCGAAGTCGCCGACCGCGTCCTTGGCCTTGCCCGTGCCGTGCTCGATCTTCTCGCTGTACTTGCCCTTGGTCGCCTTGTCGATCGCGCCGCCGGCCTTGTCCACGAAGTTGTCGATCTGGTCGCTGTGCTTGCCGGCGAGCTCGCTCGCCTTCTCCTTGAGCTCCTCGGCCTTGCCCTTGAGGTTGTCCATCAGACCCATGGCGATCTCACCCTTTCATCCCTGTCTCCGGGACAACGCCCGTGACCGGCGAAGCGTTCGCGAACCGGCCCCGGCCGGGGGAACGGCCGGAAACGGCCATACGGCCGGAAACAGTCATATCGTCGCGCAGTCGGAGCGGAGCGGCAGCCCGGTCCGGGGATCGCCGGGGGTTTGCGAGACTGGAGCGGTGAGCAGCTCCCGTACCCCGCGTGTCGTCTCGATCGTCGGCGCGACCGCCGCCGGCAAGTCCGACCTGGCCGTCGCCATCGCCCAGAGCCTCGACGGCGAGGTGATCAACACCGACTCGATGCAGCTGTACCGGGGCATGGACATCGGCACCGCCAAGCTCACCACGGCCGAACGCGGCGGAGTGCCGCACCACCTGATGGACGTCTGGGACGTCACCGAGGCCGCCAGCGTGGCCGAGTACCAGCGGCTGGCCCGGGCCGAGATCGACCGCCTGCTCGCCGCCGGGCGCACGCCCGTCCTGGTCGGCGGCTCCGGGCTGTACGTCCGGGCGGCGATCGACGAGATGGAGTTCCCGGGCACCGACCCGGCGGTCCGCGCCCGGCTGGAGGCCGAACTGGAGCAGCTCGGCCCGTACGTGCTGCACGGGCGGCTGGCCGCGCTGGACCCGGCGGCCGCCTCGGCGATCCTCACCGGCAACGGGCGGCGGATCGTCCGCGCGCTGGAGGTCATCGAGATCACCGGGCAGCCGTTCACCGCCAACCTGCCGAGCAACACCGCCGTGTACGAGGCGGTGCAGATCGGCGTCGCCGTCCCGCGCCCCGAGCTGGACGAGCGGATCGCGCTGCGGGTCGACCGGATGTGGGAGGCCGGACTGCTGGACGAGGTGCGGGCGCTGGAGGGGGTCGGGCTGCGCGAGGGGAAGACCGCCTCCCGGGCACTCGGCTACCAGCAGGTGCTCGACCACTTCGCCGGCGAGTGCACCGAGGACGAGGCGCGGGCCGAGACCGTCCGGGCCACCAAGCGCTTCGCCCGCCGCCAGGAGTCCTGGTTCCGCCGGGACGACCGGATCCACTGGCTCTCCCGACCGGCCGGCACCGACCCCGTCGAGCTGCTGCAGCAGTCCCTCGAACTGATCGGGCGTCAGGGGGTTCCGGCCGCGTAGGACGGGTTCCGGCCAATTCGGCGGTGCACCTGCGCGCGCAGGTGGCCGTGCAGGACGAACCGGCGGTCACGGCCCGATCACGTGATGGCCACGGATCACCCGCCGACCCCGGTCAGGCCCGGAACGACCCCCTGGACATGCCATCATCGATGCCATAGGGGTCGGCCGAACGGGCCGACCGTGCCCGGCCGCGAGTCCGCTCGTGTCGAACTGTCAGGGGAGGCCGTGTGTCGACGGGTACCGGCCCCGAACCCGGCCAGAGCGGGAGCGTCACCGCACCGGCCGAGGAGTTCGACGAGTCGACGATGGGCGACCTCCCCGTGCTGACCGGACTGGAGGCGCCGACCTCGTACGCGGTCGCGCTGCCCGCCCTGGACACCCGCACCCCGCCCGACGCCGCGGTGCACGAGCGGGAGATCCGGCCGCTGCGCCGGCTGCGCTGGTGGCAGACGCTGCCGATCGCCCTGCTGGGCACCCTGGGCTCGCTGATGTTCGCCTTCCCGCTCGCGTTCGGCTCGGCCGGGGCGCGTGCCACCATGGTCGGGATGCTCGGACTGCTGCTCACCGCCGCCTCGGTCGGCTGGGGCGCGATGGCCGCCCGGCACGCCGGCTACTCCTGGCCGGGCCTGCCCCGCCGGGGCTCCGGGCAGCGGGCCGGCTGGAAGGCGATCGTGCTCTACACCCTGATCGCGGTGGCCGCCTGCGCGCTCGCGGTCTGGCGGGTCGCCTACCTGCGCTGAGCTCCCCGCGCCGGGCCGTCCGGCTGCTCAGTACTATCGGGAGGGTGAGCGCATCCTCTTCCCCGCAGGGCGGCATCCCCTTCTTCAAGGGGCACGGTACCCAGAACGACTTCGTCATCGTGCCCGACCCGGACGGCGCGCTGGAGATCGGTCCCGCGACCGTCGCCGCGCTGTGCGACCGGCGGGCGGGCATCGGCGGGGACGGGCTGCTGCGGGTGGTGCGTTCGGCCGCCGACCCGGCCGCCGCGGGGATGGCCGACCGGGCCGAGTGGTTCATGGACTACCGCAACTCCGACGGCAGCGTCGCCGAGATGTGCGGCAACGGCCTGCGGGTCTTCGCCCGCTTCCTGGTCGAGGCCGGGCTGGCCAAGCCCGGTGAGCTGGCGGTCGCCACCCGCTCCGGGGTGCTCGCCGCGACGGTCGCCGAGGACGCCGCGGACGGCGCGCCCGGTGACGTCACCATCGACATGGGCCGGGCCCGGCTGCCCGGGCCGGACGGCATCGAGGTCGCGGTCGGCGAGCGGCGCTGGCCGGCGCTGAACGTCAACATGGGCAATCCGCACGCGGTGGCCTTCGTGGAAAGCCTGGACCACGCCGGTGACCTGTTCACCGCGCCGCTCACCAGCCCGGAGGGCGCCTACCCGGAGGGCGTCAACGTCGAGTTCGTGGTGGACCGGGGGCCGCGGCACGTCGCGATGCGGGTGCACGAGCGCGGCTCGGGCGAGACCCGCTCCTGCGGCACCGGTGCCTGCGCCGTCGCGGTGGCCGCGATCCGCCGGGACGGTGTCGACCCGGCGGTCACCGGTGAGTCCGTCGCGTACACCGTGGACGTGCTGGGCGGTCGGCTGGTGATCACCGAGTACCCGGACGGCCGGGTGGAGATGACCGGGCCGGCGGTGATCGTGGCCGAGGGGCGGCTGGACGAGCGCTGGTGGGACTCCGTCCGCACCAGCTGACGGCCCCGTTTGCCCATTTCGTACGGCGACGAATCCCCCCGATCGGGTGATACCGGTCGCGGACGGGAATCATCGCGTCGCGGAACGTGCTCTGCTCGGTAGCATGGACCACCGGGTCGATCACCCCACGGGGAGGGGTAGCGCCCGGCGACCGTTGCCGGAGGTGCGCCGATGACCATCGAAGCCGGGCAGTCCCTGACGGGGCAGCCGACGACCGTACGGCAGGCCGGGGCCAGGAGGCCCCTCGGAGAGCTCGGCCGGGCCGCCCTCGGCCGGGCCGGGCGGGCCGCGTTACTGGCCGCCACCGGCCGGCCGCCCGTGCCGGACGCCCTGGAACCGCTCGTCCGGGTCCACCGGCAGCACCATCCGCAGGGCGACCTCGGCCTGCTCGCCCGGGCGTACCGGCTCGCCGAGGCCAGCCACCGCGGCCAGAAGCGCAAGAGCGGCGAGCCGTACATCACCCACCCGCTGGCCGTCACCATGATCCTGGCCCAACTCGGCGCCGGGACCACCACCTTGGTCGCCTCGCTGCTCCACGACACGGTCGAGGACACCGAGTTGACGCTGGACCAGGTGAGCGCCGGGTTCGGGCCCGAAGTCGCCTACCTGGTCGACGGGGTGACCAAGCTGGAGAAGGTCGACTTCGGTGCGGCCGCCGAGGCGGAGACCTTCCGCAAGATGCTGGTCGCCACCGGGGACGACGTCCGGGTGATGGTGATCAAGCTCGCCGACCGGCTGCACAACATGCGCACCATCCGGCACATGAAGCCCGCCAGTCAGGTGCGGATCGCCAAGGTCACCCGGGACGTGCTGATCCCGCTGGCCGAGCGGCTCGGCATCCAGGTGCTCAAGGCGGAGCTGGAGGACATCGTCTTCGCCACCCTGCACCCCGAGGAGCACGCCCGCACCCGGGCCCTGATGGCCGGTCACGAGGCCGAGCCGGACGCCGTGCTGGAGCCCTTCGCCCGGCAGCTGGCGCGGCAGCTGGCCGAGGCCGGGGTGGCCGCCGAGGTGACCGTGCGGCCCCGGCACTGCGTCTCGCTGCACCGGGTCCTGCTCAAGCGGTCCGGCGGGACCGGGCCGGACGGGCGGCCGCAGGGGCCGCGCCCGGCCGACTTCGGGCGGCTGCTGGTGGTGGTCGAGGAGAACGCCGACTGCTACGCCGTGCTGGGCGAACTGCACACCTGCTGGACACCGCTGCCCGGGGAGTTCAAGGACTTCGTCGCCGCGCCCAAGTTCAACCTGTACCAGTCGCTGCACACCGCGGTGGCGCTGAGCGGCGGCGCGGTGGTCGAGGTGCTGGTCCGCACCCGCCGGATGCACCAGGTCGCGGAGACCGGGGTGGTCGCGCTGGGCGACCCCTCCCCGGCCGGCACCGCCCAGGACACCGACGAGCTGGACCGCACCGACCCGGCCCGGCCCGGCTGGCTCAGCCGCCTGCTGGAGTGGCAGCAGGAGACGCCCGACCCGGACGCCTTCTGGTCCGCGCTCACCGCCGACCTGGCCGGCGACCGGGAGATCACGGTCGTGACGGAGAGCGGCGAAACGCTTCAGCTGAGGGCCGGCGCCACCTGTGTGGACGCGGCCTACCTGCTCGGCGAGGAGACCGGCCACCGATGTATCGGCGTCCGGGTCAACGGGCGGCTCAGCGCCCTGTCCACCGTGCTGGAGGACGGCGACCAGATCGCCGTGCTCACCGAGACCCTCCCGGCCGGCGGGGGACAGCCCTCCGGCCCCGCGCCCGAGTGGCTGGCGCACGCCCGCACCCCCGCCGCCCGGCTGGCCATCGAGCGCTGGCTGGCCGACCCGCCGGCCCGGCCGCCGGCCGTCCGCACCGGCCCGGCCGGGGCGCAGCCGGCCCCGCCCGGGCGCCGCACCGCCGAGAAGCGGTCCGCCCCGGTCGCGGTGGCCGGACGGCCCGGGGCGGCGGTACGGCTGGCCCGCTGCTGCACCCCGGTGCCGCCGGACGCGGTCTCCGGCTACCCGATCCGCGGCGGCGCGGTGGCCGTGCACCGCACCGGCTGTCCGGCCGGGGAGCGGATGCGGGCGGACGGGCGGGCCGCGCTGGAGGTCCGCTGGCAGCCGCAGGACACCCCCGCGGCCGGGCACCGGGTCACCCTGCGGGCCGAGGCGCTGAACCGGCCCCGGCTGCTGGCCGACATCACCGCGGCGATCTCCGCCGAGGGCGTCGGGATCGTCGCGGCCGAGGTCGAGCCGCCGCAGGAGTCACGGGTCCGGCAGACGTACACCGTCGAACTGCCGCAGCCGGGGGCGCTGCCCGGGCTGATGCGGGCGATGCTGCGGGTCTCCGGGGTGTACGACGTCAGCCGGCCGCACGCCCCGGAGGTGGGGTAGCCCCCGGGGCCGGGCGCCGGGGCGCCGGTCGGTGCCGGTCGTGCCGGGCGCTGCGTGCCGGGCAGTGCTGGTCGTTGTCCGGCGCCGCGCGCCGGAAATGGGGATGACCCGCCCGCGCCTGGCGTGCGACCATCATGGGGAATTCACGGCCGGTCCACGGCGTTCTCCCGGGCACAGGAGCCCGGTGGCACCCGGGGGCCTGAGGGGTAGCTCACCCCGCCCGGACGGTAGCCGGGGCGGCAGCTGGGCAGACTCCGTACGGGACCGCCCGCCGGTCCCCGAAGCCACCCGTACCAGCAGCCAAAGGACAGAATGACCTCCACGTTCGACACCCGCGACCACGCCGACGCTCCGCGCCGCCTCGACGGTCTGCGGGCGGAAGCCCTCATGGACGAGGACCTCGCGGCCATCGACGAGGACCTCGGCCACCACTACGACGGCGACCAGTACGACCGCAGCGAGCGCGCCGCGCTGCGCCGTGTCGCCGGCCTCTCCACCGAACTCGAAGACGTCACCGAGGTCGAGTACCGCCAGCTCCGCCTGGAGCGCGTGGTGCTCGTCGGCGTCTGGACCGACGGCACCCTGGAGGAGGCGGAGAACTCCATGGCGGAGCTCGCCGCGCTCGCCGAGACCGCCGGCTCCCAGGTGCTGGACGGCGTCATCCAGCGCCGCGACAAGCCCGACGCGGCCACCTACATCGGCTCCGGCAAGGCCAAGGAGCTGCGCGACATCGTCGCCTCCACCGGCGCCGACACCGTGGTCTGCGACGGTGAGCTCACCCCCGGCCAGCTGATCCACCTGGAGGACGTGGTCAAGGTCAAGGTCGTCGACCGGACGGCCCTGATCCTGGACATCTTCGCCCAGCACGCCAAGTCCCGGGAGGGCAAGGCGCAGGTCTCGCTCGCGCAGATGCAGTACATGCTGCCGCGACTGCGCGGCTGGGGTCAGTCGCTGTCCCGGCAGATGGGTGGTGGTGGCTCCGGCTCGTCCGGCGGCGGCATGGCCACCCGTGGCCCCGGTGAGACCAAGATCGAGACCGACCGGCGCCGGATCCGCGAGAAGATGGCGAAGCTCCGCAAGGAGATCGCCGACATGAAGAAGGGCCGCGACACCAAGCGCCAGGAGCGCAAGCGCCACCAGGTGCCGTCCGTGGCCATCGCCGGGTACACCAACGCCGGCAAGTCCTCCCTGCTCAACCGGCTCACCGGCGCGGGCGTCCTGGTGGAGAACGCGCTGTTCGCCACCCTGGACCCGACCGTGCGCCGGGCCGAGACCCCGAGCGGGCGGCTCTACACCCTGGCCGACACCGTCGGTTTCGTCCGGCACCTGCCCCACCACCTGGTCGAGGCCTTCCGCTCGACCATGGAGGAGGTCGCCGACGCGGACCTCATCCTGCACGTGGTGGACGGCTCGCACCCCGAGCCGGAGACGCAGCTGGCCGCCGTCCGTGAGGTCATCGTCTCGGTCGACGCGCAGAGCGTGCCCGAGATCGTGGTGATCAACAAGGCGGACGCCGCCGACCCGCACGTGCTGCAGCGGCTGCTGCGCCGCGAGCCGCACGCCATCGTGGTGTCGGCCCGCAGCGGCGCCGGCATCGAGGAGCTGCTGAAGCTCATCGACGACGAGCTGCCGCGACCGGCCGTCGAGGTGCGGGCCCTGGTGCCCTACACCCAGGGCGCCCTGGTCTCCCGGGTGCACGCGGAGGGCGAGCTGCTCTCCACCGAGCACACCGGGGAGGGCACCCTGCTGCACGCCAAGGTGCCGGCCGAGCTGGCCGCCGAGCTGGAGTACTTCGCGGTGGCCCTGCAGGGCTGAGACCGCGAGCTTCGGGAAGGGCCCCCGGGACCGTACTGGTCCCGGGGGCCCTTCCGCGTGCGGCCGGGGGTCATCGGACGTTCTTGGCGAAGTAGTCGAAGGCCTGCTTCGCCTGGTCCTGCAGCGAGGGGCCGGCCTGGTAGCCGGCGGGGTTGCGGTCGCCGATCGCGCCGACGCTGATCAGGTTGGGCTTGCCGTCCCTGGTGACGAACCAGCCGCCCCCGCTCGAACCGGCGGTCATGGTGCAGCCGATCACGTACATCGGCGGGCGGGTCCGGTCGAAGGAGAGCCGGCCGGGCGCGACCGGGGAGTCGCAGTGGTCCAGTTCCGTGCCGTCGGCGGGCCGCTCGGCCGGATAGCCGTACGCGGCGGCCGAGGTGATCTGGTCGCGCGGGGCGTTGAACCAGATCGGGACGGAGCCGCCGACCGTCTCCTCCAACGAGGCGCCGGAGCCGCTCTCGGCGCGCACCCGGAGGATCCCGTAGTCGAACTGGTCGCGGGCGCCCACGCCGCTCTCCTGGAGCCAGGTCGGCGACACCAGCGCGCGCACCGCCGTCCACCGGCCGTACGGGGCGGCCTGCGCGTCGGGGTACGGCTTGCCGTGGCTCGCCCGGCCGTCCCGGTTGAACCCGGGCACGAAGACCAGGTTCTTCAGCCAGCCGCCGCCCTTGCCGTCGTGCAGGCAGTGCGCGGCGGTGTAGACGAGGTTGCTGCGGCCGGGGTCGGTCGGGTCGGAGACCACGGTCGCGGAGCAGGCGGCGTCGCCCTGCGGGGTGGTCATGAAGAGCCGGCCGACCACGGCGGTGGCCTGGCCGTACGGGTGCGGCTGCGGCTCGGCCGGGACGGCGGCCGGCGGGGCGTCCCGCTCGACGCCGGGGGCGGCGGGGGCGGTGAGCGAGTACTCCGGGGTGGGCCGGGGCTTGGCCGAGTCCATCCGGGCGGCGGACCAGTAGCCCGGCGCCGGCTCGTTGGCGAAGCCGCTGGCGGTGACGTACTTCCTCCAGTCCTCCAGCTTCCAGCCCGTCAGGTCGCCCACGCTGGTGGGCGCGGACTTGGGGAGGGCGGGGGGCGGGGTGGCGGGCCTGGCGCGGCCGTCCGGTCCGCATCCGGCCGCGGCGAGCGCCGCCACGGCGAGCATCGTGGCGCCGACCGTCCCGGCCCGGCGCCCCCGGTTGGTGGTTCTCGGCATGCTGCATCGTCCCCCGTGCTGTGCTGGTGTCTCCGTACCGCCCCCGGTGGCGGCCGCCGCCGCTCCCGCTCCTGCTGAGCGACCGCTCCGCTACTGCTTCCTGGAGATCCAGTCCAGGGCCTGCTTGGCGACCGTCTCCAGGTACGGGCCGCTGAGCGAGGTGTGCTCCTGGGTGCCGATCGAGGTGTTGCTGACCAGGGCGGTCCTCCCGTCCGGCATGGTGGCGAACCACCCGCCGCCGCTGGAGCCCTGGGTCATGGTGCAGCCGATGGTGAGCATCGTGGGCCGCTTGGCGTCGAAGGAGAGCCGGGTCGGCTTGCCGCCGTCGCACTTGTACAGCTCCTGGCCGTCGAACGGCTTGAGCAGCGGGTAGCCGACGGCCGAGACGGCGAGCTTGTCGCGCGGGGCGTCGAACCACACCGGGACGGCCGAACCGACCGTCTCCTCGAGGGACTTGCCGGTGTCGTTCTGGTTGTGCACGCGCATGACGGCGAAGTCGTACTGGTTGGCGGCGTCGCCGGTGCCGCCGCCCTCGACCATCCACTGCGGCGAGGTGGTGACCTGGTCGGCCCACCAGGTGCCGAGCGGGGCCAGTTCGGACAGCGGGGCGCGCTTGCCGCCGCTGGAGGCACCGGAGTTGTTGTAGGCCGGCACGAAGACCAGGTCCTTGTAGAAGTTGCCGCCCTTGCCCTCGTGCACGCAGTGGCCGGCCGTCCAGACCAGGTTGCTCCGGCCGGGGTGCTGCGGGTCGGCGATCACCGTCGCCGAGCAGTTGCCGCGGCCGCCCTTGGCGGAGAAGAAGACCTTGCCGGAGGGCTGCTTGGTGTACGGGCGGGGAACCGCCACGGCGTTGACCACCGGCGGCTCGGGGTCGGTCACGCCGTCGTCGGTGGCGGGCTTGGGGGTGGCCGGCGAGGGCTTGGTGACGGGCGGGGCCGGCTCGGCGGGCTTGGAGTCGCCCATCGTGTCCGGGTCCCAGAAGTCCTTCACCACCGGGTTGTTGAAGACGTGCTTGGACGCCCAGGAGTCCCAGTCCTCGAACTTCCACTTCTTCAGGTCGTCCCAGCTCCGCGGCAGGCCCTCCAGCAGGCTGGTCGGCAGTCCGGACGGCAGGGTGATCCCGCCGATCACCCCGCCGCCGGTGCCGCCGCCCGACGCGGCCGAGGAGGGCGGCGGCGCGGCGCTGCCCCCGCCGTCGCCCGCCGGGCCGTCCGGCCCGCAGGCGCTGACGGCGAGCAGGGTTCCCGCGACCAGGGCGGCGGCCAGGGCTGACCGGTGGATCGTAGGCATCTGTGCGCTTCCCCCTGCGTTCGGTCGGTGTCGGTTCGGTCGGTGGGCGCTCGGGTGGTGCTCGGTCGGTTCCGTTCCGGGTCCGGTCGGTCCGGGCCGGGGCGGCCCGCCGTCCTGGAGTCTTCCATCGCGGATGAGGACGGCCGTGCCCACCCCCCGGGTTGCGGCACCGGCCGGAGACCGTCGATCCGTGACGCGGGCCCGGTCGGCTCGTTGGCACAGCAGGGCCCTGCGCTCCGGTGGCGGACAATCCCCGATCTTCACCCGGACGAGTGAGCCGTCCTTGTGATCACCCCTCAGGGATAGGTAACCCTTACCTGACGCGACGGTGTGAGTGCCCGCCGATCCCGCCGGCACAGAGCGCGTCCGCACTCCCACGCGCCCCAAGGAGCAGCCTTGAGCACCGCCCTCACCGGAGCCCCGCCCGAACCGCCGCAGCAGGCGGTGCCCGTGCGCGAGGAGCACCGGACCGAGCCCGACCCGCTGCTGCACCCCGATCCCGCCGTCGCCGCCGAACAGGCCGCCCTGGAAGCCCTGTTGCGCTGCTGGACCCGGGAGACCGGGGCCCGGCCCGGCCCGGACGGCCGGCTGCGGATCACCGTCCTCGGCGGCGCCGCCCGGCTCACCGTCCCGGTCCGCTACTGGTCGCCCGGCGGCTGGCACCGCTTCGGCCCGGCCGGCCTCGCGGCCGGCGGGGACGGTGCCGCCGGGGAGAACGGTGCCGTGGCGGAGAGCGGTCCCGCGGGGCACAACGGTGCCGCGGCGGGCGGCGCCGAGGCCCCGGTGGACGCCGTCACCGCCGCCGCGCTGCTCGCCGCCGCGGCCGCCGACCGGCCCGACCCCGGGCAGGTCGCCGACCTCGCCGGCCGGGTCGCCGACTCCGTCGTCCGCACCGCCGAGATCCTCGCCCACCGCCGCACCGCCGCCGCGCCCGGCGGCCCCGAGCGCTCGTACTTCCTCGCCGCCGAGCAGTCCCTGCTGCTCGGCCACCCGCTGCACCCGACCCCGAAGAGCCGCGACGGCCTCGGCCCGGCCCAGAGCGCCGCCTACTCGCCCGAACTGCACGGCTCCTTCCGGCTGCACTGGTACGCCGTGGACCGCGAGCTCCTCGCCGCGGGCTCCGCCGTCGCCGAGACCGCCGACCGGCTCACCGCCGGGCTGCTCGACGGCGCGCTCGCCCTGCCGCCCGGCACCGCCGCCCTGCCGCTGCACCCCTGGCAGGCCCGCGAACTCGCCCACCGACCCGCCGTCGCCGCGCTGCTCGCGGACGGCCTGCTGCACGACCTCGGCCCGGCCGGCGAGCCCTGGTACCCCACCTCCTCGGTGCGCACCGTCTACCGGCCCGGCACCCCCTGGATGCTCAAGCTCTCGCTCGGCCTGCGGATCACCAACTCCCGCCGGGAGAACCTGCGCAAGGAGCTGCACCGGGGCCTGGAGATGCACCGGCTGCTGGAGAGCGGGCTGGCCGCCGAGTGGCGGGCCGCCCACCCCGACTTCGACATCGTCCGCGACCCGGCCTGGATCGGCGTCGACCACCCGGCGCTCGGCGACCCGGGCGGGCTGGACACCGTGCTGCGCGCCCAGCCCTTCGCGCCCGCCGAGCGCGTGCTGTGCGTCGCCGGGCTGGTCGCCGAACAGCCGCTCGGCACCGGCGACACCGTGCCGTCCCGGCTCGGCGACATCCTGCGGGCGCTCGCCGCCCGCTGCGGCCGCCCACTGCAGACCGTCGCCGCCGAATGGTTCCTGCGCTACCTGGACGCCGTCGTGCTGCCCGTCCTGTGGCTGGACGGCCGCGGCGGCATCGCCCTGGAGGCGCACCAGCAGAACAGCCTGGTCCTGCTGGACCAGGACGGCTGGCCGAGCGGCGGCCGCTACCGCGACAACCAGGGCTACTACTACCGGGAGAGCGCCGCCGAGCGGCTCACCGCCCGGCTGCCCGGGCTCGGCGCCGAGAGCGACACCTTCCTGCCGGACCCGGTGATCGACCACCACTTCGCCTACTACCTCGGCATCAACCACGTCCTCGGCCTGATCGGCGCCCTCGGCTCCCAGCGACTGGCGGACGAGACCGTGCTGATCGCCGGGCTGCGGCGCTTCCTGGCCGGACCGCGGGCGGCCGCCACCGGCTCGGCGCTGCCCGGGCTGCTGCTGGACGCGCCCACGCTGCCCTGCAAGGCCAACCTGCTCACCCGGATCAACGGCATGGACGAGCTGGTCGGCCCGGTCGCCAGCCAGTCCGTCTACGTGGACATCCCCAACCCGGTGGCGGGTCACTGATGTGGGACGACCTGCCCGGGTGGGGCCCGATCCCCACCCCGGCCGGCGAGTTCCGGCTCAGCCCGGTCCGGCTGCCCGCCGACCTGGCGCTGCTCGCCGGATGGATGAACGACCCCGAGGTCGCCGCCTTCTGGGAGCTGGCCGGCCCGCCGGACCTCACCGACCGGCACGTCCGGGCCCACCTGGACGGCGACGGCCGCAGCGTCCCCTGCCTCGGCCTGCTCGACGGAGAGCCGATGAGCTACTGGGAGGTCTACCGCGCCGACCTCGACCCGCTGGCCGCGCACTACCCCGCCCGGCCGCACGACGTCGGCGTCCACCTGCTGCTCGGCCCCGCCGCCAGCCGGGGCCGCGGCCTCGGCGCCGTGCTGCTGGCCGCGCTCGCGGAGCGGATCCTGTGCCGCCGCCCGTCCTGCGAACGGGTCGTCGCCGAACCGGACGTCCGCAACCGGCGCTCGGTCCGGGCCTTCGAACGGGCCGGGTTCCGGGCGGCCGCCGAACTCGACCTGCCCGACAAGCGGGCCGCCCTGATGGTGCGCGTCCGAGCGGCCACTCCCCGGCCCCCGGCCGCGACCGGCCCGCCCCGGCCCCGCCCGGCCCCGACCCCGACCGGCCCCGCCCCGGCCGGCCCCGACCCCGTCTAGGACGCCCCGTGGACACCGCAGCATCCCAGCCGCCGTACGACCTGCTCGGGGTCGGCATCGGCCCGTTCAACCTCTCGCTCGCCGCACTCGCCGCGCCCGTCCCCGGCCTGCGCACGCTCTTCTGCGACCAGCGCCCGGAGTTCCGCTGGCACCCCGGGATGCTGGTGGACGGAGCCAGGATGCAGGTGCCCTTCCTCGCCGACCTGGTCTCGCTGGTGGACCCGACCAACCCGTGGTCCTTCCTCAACTACCTGCGCGAGCAGGACCGGCTGTTCCCGTTCTACTTCGCCGAGCGCTTCCAGCTGCCGCGCCGCGAGTACGACCACTACTGCCGCTGGGCCGCCGAGCGGCTGGCCAACTGCCGCTTCGGCACCGAGGTCACCGCCCTGCACTGGACCGCCGCACCGGGCGGAACGCCCTGCTACCGGGTCGAGCTGACCGACACCGCGACCGGCCGGCGGACCACCGTACGGGCCCGCAACCTCGCCCTCGGCGTCGGCACCCGGCCCGTGCTGCCCGAGGCCTTCGCGGGCCTGGCCGGCCACCCGCGGGCCTTCCACTCCGCCGACTACCTGGACCGCCGCGCCGACCTGGCCGGCGCCCGGGACATCACCGTGATCGGCAGCGGCCAGTCCGGCGCCGAGGTCTTCCTCGACCTGCTCCGGCGCCACCAGGACGACGGCGTCCGGCTGCGCTGGCTCACCCGCACCCGGGCCCTCGCCCCCATGGAGTACTCCAAGCTCGGCCTGGAGCACTTCACCCCCGACTACACCCGCTACTTCCACGGCCTGCCCGGACCCGTCCGGGACGCCCTGGTCAGCGCCCAGTGGCAGCTGCACAAGGCCGCCAGCGCCGAGACCCTCGCCGAGATCCACGACCACCTCTACGAACGCACCATCGGCCGCCCGATCGACACCGCCCCGGTCGAGATCACCCCCGGCACCGCCGTCACCGACGCCCGCCCCGGCCCCTGCGGCGGCCTCGAACTGCACTGCCGGCACACCGACTCCGGCGCCGAACACCTCGTGCGCACCGACGCCGTGGTGCTCGCCACCGGCTACCGGGCCGCCCGCCCGGCCGCGCTCGAACCGCTCGCCGACCTGATCGACTGGGACGAGTCCGGGCGCTACCGGGTCGACCTGCACCACCGGGTCGCCACCCGGCCCGAGCTCACCGGCGGCCTCTACGTCCAGAACGCCGAACTGCACACCCACGGCGTCGGCACCCCCGACCTCGGGCTCGGCGCCCACCGGGCCGCCGTGATCCTCAACGCCGTCACCGGACGGACCGTCCACCGGCTGCCCGGCCGCACCGCCTGGACCGGCTTCGCCCCGCCCGCCCCCGCCCCCTACGGACAGACCCCCGTCCTCCCTCGCCCCCAGGAGCTGACCCGTGCCGCAACCGTCGGCCGCTGAACCCCCGCTCTACCTGCCCCCGCACCTGACCGCCGGGCACTGGCGGCGGGCCGGTCGCGCCCTCCTGGCCAAGATGCTCGGCGAACTCGCCTACGAGGACCTGCTCAAGCCCGCTCCCGGCGCCCTCGACGGCGAGTACCTCCTGAAGCTGCCCGAGGTCGAGTACCGCTTCACCGCCCGGCGCGGCGCCTACGACGGCTGGCAGGTCGACCCGGAATCCGTCAGCTGCTCCGCACCGGACGGACTGGACCCGCTGCGCTTCCTCCCGTACGCCCGGCAGGCCCTCGGGATGTCCGGCGACACCACCGCCCACCTGATCCGCGAACTCTCCGCCACCCTCACCGCCGACGCCCGCCAGCTCGCCACCGAGCTCACCGCCGCCGAACTCGCCGACCTCGACCACACCGCGCTGGAGGGCCGGCAGGGCGGCCACCCCTGGATCGTCCCCAACAAGGGCCGGATCGGCTTCTCCGCCGCCGACGCCGCCCGCTGGGCCCCGGAGGCCCGCAGCCCGCGCCCACTGCCCTGGATCGCCGTCCACCGCCGGCTCGCCGAGTACCGGGGGGTGCCCGGCCTGGAGCGCCCGGAGCAGCTGTACGCCCGCGAGCTGGACGACGTGGCCGCGCTGCGCGCCGCGCTCGGCCCGGACGCCGAGGACTACCTGCTGCTGCCCGTCCACCCCTGGCAGTGGGACGAGACCGTCCTGCCGCTGTTCGCGCCCTGGATCGCCTCCGGCGAGATCGTCCCGCTGCCCTCGGACGGCGACCCACGGCTGCCCCAGCAGTCCATCCGCACCTTCTTCAACACCGCCCACCCCGAGCGCTGCTCCGTCAAGCTGCCGCTGTCCATCCTCAACACCCTGGTCTGGCGCGGCCTGCCCACCGAGCGCACCCTCGCCGCGCCCGCCGTCACCGCCTGGCTGCACGGGCTGCGCGACGCCGACCCCTTCCTGCGCGACCAGTGCCGGGTCATCCTCCTCGGCGAGATCGCCTCCGTCACCGTCGACCACCCCCTGTACCGGGAGCTGCCCGAGGCCCCGTACCAGTACAAGGAGCTGCTCGGCGCGATCTGGCGCGAACCGCTCGGCCCCTTCCTGGACGACGGCGAACGCGCCCGCACCCTTGCCGCCCTGCTGCAGACCGGCTCCGACGGACGGGCGCTCGCCGCCGAGCTGATCACCCGCTCCGGCCTCACCCCCGCCGAGTGGACCGGCCGGCTGTTCGCCGCGATGCTGCCGCCGCTGCTGCACTTCCTCTACCGCTACGGGCTGGTCTTCTCCCCGCACGGCGAGAACGCCATCGTGGTCTTCGACGAGCGGGACACCCCCGCCCGGCTCGCGGTCAAGGACTTCGTCGACGACGTCAACCTCAGCTCGCACGACCTCCCCGAGCTGCGCGACCTGCCCGCCGAGGTGGCCGACGTGCTGCTGCGGGAGGCGCCCCAGGGGCTCTGCCAGTTCATCCACTCCGGGCTGTTCATCGGCGTCTTCCGCTACCTCGCCCCGCTGCTGGAGGCGCAGACCGGACTGCCCGAGACCGAGTTCTGGGCCCTGCTGCGCGCCGAGGTCCTCCGCCACCAGGAGCGCTTCCCCGAGCTGCGCGAGCGCTTCGAGCTGTTCGACCTGTTCCGGCCCCGGATCGACCGGCTCTGCCTCAACCGCAACCGGCTGCTCCTCGACGGCTACCAGGACCGTCCGCACCGCCCGCACGCCGCCCGCTTCGGGACCGTGCCGAACGCGCTGGTGACCGTGGACGTGCGGCTGCCCGCGCAGCGGGACCGGATTGTCACCCCCGCCCCGTAGGGTGGGAGGGTCATGACGAACGACTCCGAATCCCACGACTCCGAGCCCCGCGACTCCGAGTCCCGCGACTCCGAAGCCCGGCCGGCGGTGGACCTCGGCGACGAGGCCGAGGAAGCCGTCGCCGTCCCGCGCTCGCGGATCCCCGAGCTGCTGCACGCCGCGGTGGCGGCCGTCGGCGGCGTCGAGCGCCCCGGCCAGGTCCGGATGGCCGAGGCCGTCGCCGACGCCGTCGACCACGGCGAGCACCTGCTCGTCCAGGCCGGCACCGGCACCGGGAAGTCCCTCGCCTACCTGGTGCCCGCGCTCGCCCACGGGGACCGCGTGGTGGTCGCCACCGCCACCCTGGCCCTGCAACGCCAGCTGGTGGAACGGGACTTGCCGCGCACCGTCGAGGCGATGCACCCGGTGCTGCGCCGCCGCCCGCTGTTCGCGATGCTCAAGGGCCGCTCCAACTACCTGTGCCTGCACCGGGCCAACGAGGGCACCCCGAGCGACGAGGGCGAGGGGCTGTTCGACCCGGTGGACGCGCTCGGCGGGCCGACCGGCAAGCTCGGCCAGGACGTGCTGCGGCTGCGCGACTGGGCCGACGAGACCGACACCGGGGACCGCGACGACCTGAGCCCCGGCGTCTCCGACAAGGCCTGGGCCCAGCTGTCGGTCACCTCCAAGGAGTGCCTGGGCGCCACCCGCTGCCCGTACGGGCAGGAGTGCTTCGCCGAGAAGGCGCGGGAGCGGGCCAAGCTGGCCGACGTCGTGGTCACCAACCACGCGATGCTCGCGATCGACGCGATCGAGGGCGCGCCGGTGCTGCCCGAGCACGGGCTGCTGATCGTGGACGAGGCCCATGAGCTGGTCAACCGGGTCACCGGCGCGGCCACCGCCGAGCTGACCGTCGGCGCGGTCAACCGGGCGGTGAAGCGCGCCGCCCGGCTCGCCAACGAGAAGGCCGTGGACGCCCTGCAGGCCGCCGCCGAGAACTACCACGGCCTGATGGAGACCGCCCAGCCCGGCCGGGTCGAGGAGCTGCCCGAGTACCTGGCGTACGCGGTCACCGCGATCCGGGACGCGGCCCGCCAGGTGATCACCTCGCTGGGCGAGACCCGCGACAAGGGGCTCAGCGACGAGGACGCCGTCCGCAAGCAGGCGATGGCCTCCGCCGAGGCGCTGCACGAGACCGCCGAGCGGCTGCTGGAGGACTCCGAGTACGACGTCGTCTGGATCGAGCGCAGCGACCGCTACGGGCTGGGCACCGCCTCGCTGCGGGTCGCCCCGCTGAGCGTCTCCGGGCTGCTGCGGGAGGGGCTGTACAAGGAGCGCTCGGTCGTCCTCACCTCGGCCACGCTCAAGCTCGGCGGGGACTTCAACGGCGTCGCCGCCTCGGTCGGCCTGCCCTCGGAGGCGCGGCTGCCGGACGTCCGGACGGCCGGGGACAACCCGGAGCCCGGCCCCGGGTTCGGCGAGGACGCCGTCCCGCACTGGCGCGGGATCGACGTCGGCTCGCCGTTCAAGTACCCCAAGCAGGGCATCCTGTACGTCGCCAAGCACCTGGCCGATCCCGGGCGCGACCCCGAACGGCCGGACATGCTCGACGAGTTGGCCGAACTGATCGGCGCGGCCGGCGGGCGGACGCTCGGCCTGTTCTCCTCGATGCGCGGTGCCCAGACGGCCGCCGAGGCGATGCGGGAGCGGCTGGACCAGCGGATCCTGCTCCAGGGGGAGGACACCCTGGGCGAGTTGATCCGGGAGTTCGCCTCGGACGCGTCCACCTGCCTGTTCGGCACCCTGTCGCTCTGGCAGGGCGTGGACGTGCCCGGCTCGGCCTGCCAGCTGGTCGTGATGGACCGGATCCCGTTCCCGCGGCCGGACGACCCGCTGATGAGCGCCCGCCAGAAGGACGTCGAACAGCGGGGCGGCAACGGCTTCATGGCGGTCGCGGCGACGCACGCGGCGCTGCTGATGGCGCAGGGCGCGGGCCGGCTGGTGCGCGCCGCCGACGACCGGGGCGTGGTGGCGGTGCTCGACCCGCGCGTGGAGACCAAGCGGTACGGGGGCTTCTTCCGCTCCTCGATGCCCGAGTTCTGGTACACCACGGACCGCAACCAGGTGCGCCGCTCGCTGGCGGCGATCGACGCCTCGGCGGCGCCGGTGCGGCCGGTGGCGAAGCGGGGCTGAGGCACCGGGACCGCCGGGTGGCGGAACGCCGGAGGGGCTCCCCGCGGGTGCGGTGGAGCCCCTCCCGTTTCGGCTTCTTCGGCGCCTTCGGCGGTGCCGGGCGTGGGCCGGGCGTGGGTCAGACGTCGGCCGGGCGTGAGCCTGGCGTGGGTCAGAGGCGTCGGAGGACCGCGACGACCTTGCCCAGGATGGTCGCGTTGTCGCCGTTGATCGGCTCGTACGCCGGGTTGTGCGGCATCAGCCAGATCCGGCCGTCCTCGCGCTTGAGGCGCTTGACGGTGGCCTCGCCGTCGATCATCGCGGCCACGATGTCGCCGTTCTCGGCGACCGGCTGGCGGCGCACGGTGACCCAGTCGCCGTCGCAGATGGCCGCCTCGATCATCGAGTCACCGCGCACGGTGAGCGCGAACAGCTCGCCCTCGCCGACCAGTTGGCGGGGCAGCGGGAAGACGTCCTCGACCGTCTGCTCGGCCAGGATCGGTCCGCCGGCGGCGATCCGGCCCACCAGCGGTACGTACGAGGTGGACGGGCGGCCGGCCGTCTCGGCGGTGTTGGGGCGGGCCACCTCGACGCCGCGGACCTCGTAGGCGCGCGGACGGTGCGGATCCCGGCGCAGGAAGCCCTTGCGCTCCAGGGCCATCAGCTGGTGGGCCACCGAGGAGGTGCTGGACAGGCCGACGGCCTGGCCGATCTCGCGCATGGACGGCGGGTACCCCCGGCGCTGGACGGAATCCCGGATGACCTCGATCACCCGGCGCTGGCGCTCGGTGAGACCGGCCTCGTCGGTACGGATGCCGGGGGGGCGGCCGGGCATCGCGCGGGCCGGGGAGGGGTGGGTGTCGTCCATGGCGGGGGAGTGTTCGATCGGCTGGTCGGGCACCCGGTTCGAGCCGGAAAGGCCCGTGCCGGACAGGCGGTGGTCTTCACTGCGGTCCATGCTGATGTCCACGCTCTGCTGATTCGTGGTGCGCTGCCCCACCTTGAACTGGGAGTGTTCCTGCACCGGGATGGTGTTGCTTTCGATCGTGTTCACGGCGGCCCCTCTCGACGGCTGTCCTCTCCCTTTTCCAGCCCAACGCACCTCCTATCGAAAGGTTGCGCCAAACACACGTTCGAGTGAATTATTCGGGAGTTGGCTGACTCGATCAAGGCTTTGTTGTACATCGATTAAATGTTCGACCGGAACTCGACTCCGGCAGTCTAATCGGCGCCGACACGCCAGGGGTGTCGCCTCCCCCCGAGACCTAGATGTAGTGGCTACAGTCCTCTCCGTGCCCAGTACTAGTGGTCGCGTCGCATGATCAGCTTGCCGAGGCCGGGGGCGCATCGCATAGACTCGACAGGTCCGCACGATCTGCCAGGGAGGGATCCCGAGGTGCACTGCCCCTTCTGCCGGCACTCCGACAGCCGCGTTGTCGACAGCCGGACCACCGAGGACGGCAGCTGTATCCGCCGCCGCCGCCAGTGCCCGGACTGCGGCCGCCGCTTCACCACGGTGGAGACGGCCGCGTTGATGGTCATCAAGCGCAGCGGCGTCACCGAGCCGTTCTCCCGGCAGAAGGTCATCACCGGCGTCCGCAAGGCCTGCCAGGGCCGACCGGTCACCGAGGACGCCCTGGCCCAGCTCGGCCAGCGGGTCGAGGAGTGCGTGCGGGCCAGCGGCAACGCCGAGCTGACCACCCACGACGTGGGCCTGGCCATACTCGGCCCGCTCAAGGAACTCGACGTGGTCGCCTACCTGCGCTTCGCCAGCGTGTACCAGGCGTACGACGGACTGGAAGACTTCGAGGCCGCCATCGCGGAGCTCCGCGCCGAGCGGCCCCTCACCCCGGAGACGGACGACGCCCGCGTCTCCGTCCCCGCCGCCGCGCCCTAGGAGGCGCCGGCGCACCGGGCCCCGGACGGGGCCCAGCCGCACCACACCGGCCCCACGGGGTCCCCGCGCGCCCGGAAACGGGGCGCAGAACACTACAAACCGTGCGAAAACGAGGCAGGGTCTCCGCCTGCCCGCACACCGGAAGAACGAACCAGCGGTGCCCGGACTTTTCGGGGCACTTCGGGCGTTTGCCCAGGAGGAGGAGCGAGAAGTGACAGACACCACGAGCGGTTCCGCACGCGGGTCGAAGTCCGAGAAGGCCGCGGCCAAGGGCGCCAAGGCCCCGAAGGGCGGCCTGCGGATGGAGCGCATCCACACCACTCCTGGCGTGCACCCGTACGACGAGGTCCGCTGGGAGCGGCGTGACGTCGTCATGACCAACTGGCGCGACGGGTCGATCAACTTCGAGCAGCGCGGCGTCGAGTTCCCCGACTTCTGGTCGGTCAACGCCGTCAACATCGTCACGTCCAAGTACTTCCGCGGCGCCGTCGGCACCCCGCAGCGCGAGTGGAGCCTCAAGCAGATCATCGACCGCGTGGTGCTCACCTACCGCGCCGCCGGCGAGAAGCACGGCTACTTCGCGAGCACGGACGACGCCGACGTCTTCGAGCACGAGCTGACCCACGCCCTCCTCCACCAGGTGTTCAGCTTCAACTCGCCGGTCTGGTTCAACGTCGGCACCAAGCAGCCCCAGCAGGTCAGCGCCTGCTTCATCCTGTCCGTCGACGACTCCATGGAGTCGATCCTCGACTGGTACAAGGAAGAGGGCATGATCTTCAAGGGCGGCTCCGGCGCCGGCCTCAACCTCTCCCGGATCCGCTCCTCCAAGGAACTGCTGTCCTCCGGCGGCAACGCCTCCGGCCCGGTCTCCTTCATGCGCGGCGCCGACGCCTCCGCCGGCACCATCAAGTCCGGTGGCGCCACCCGCCGCGCGGCCAAGATGGTCGTGCTCGACGTCGACCACCCGGACGTCGAGGCCTTCATCGAGACCAAGGTGAAGGAGGAGGAGAAGATCCGCGCCCTGCGCGACGCGGGCTTCGACATGGACCTCGGCGGTGACGACATCACCTCCGTGCAGTACCAGAACGCCAACAACTCGGTCCGCGTCTCCGACGAATTCATGACCGCCGTCGAGAACGGCACCGAATTCGGCCTGCGCGCCCGGATGACCGGCGAGGTCATCGAGACCGTCGACGCCAAGAAGCTCTTCCGCAAGATGGCCGAGGCCGCCTGGGCCTGCGCCGACCCGGGCATCCAGTACGACTCCACCATCAACCACTGGCACACCTGCCCGGAGTCCGGCCGCATCAACGCGTCCAACCCCTGCTCCGAGTACATGCACCTGGACAACTCCAGCTGCAACCTCGCCTCGCTCAACCTGATGAAGTTCCTGCGGGACGACGACTCGTTCGACGCCGAGCGGTTCGCCAAGGTCGTCGAGCTGGTCATCACCGCGATGGACATCTCCATCTGCTTCGCCGACTTCCCGACCGAGAAGATCGGCGAGACCACCCGCGCCTACCGTCAGCTCGGCATCGGCTACGCCAACCTCGGCGCCCTGCTGATGGCCACCGGCCACGCCTACGACAGCGAGGGCGGCCGCGCCCTGGCCGGCGCCATCACCTCGCTGATGACCGGCACCGCCTACCGCCGCGGCGCCGAACTCGCCGGCGTGGTGGGCCCGTACGACGGCTACGCCCGCAACGCTGCCGCGCACCGGCAGGTCATGAAGCAGCACGCGGACGCCTCGCTCGACGCCGTCTCGGTGGACGAGCTGGACGCCCCGGTCTGGCTGGCGGCCAACAAGGCCTGGCAGGACGTCGTGCGCATCGGCGCGCAGAACGGTTTCCGCAACGCCCAGGCCTCGGTGCTCGCCCCGACCGGCACCATCGGCCTGATGATGGACTGCGACACCACCGGCGTCGAGCCCGACCTGGCCCTGGTCAAGTTCAAGAAGCTCGTCGGCGGCGGCTCGATGCAGATCGTCAACGGCACCGTCCCGCGCGCCCTCAAGCGCCTCGGCTACCAGGACGAGCAGATCGAGGCGATCGTCGCCCACATCGCCGAGCACGGCAACGTGGTCGACGCGCCGGGCCTCAAGGCCGAGCACTACGAGGTGTTCGACTGCGCGATGGGCGAGCGCTCCATCTCTCCGATGGGGCACGTGCGGATGATGTCGGCGATCCAGCCGTGGATCTCCGGCGCCATCTCCAAGACCGTCAACATGCCTGCCAGCGCGACCGTCGAGGACGTCGAGGAGATCTACTTCGAGGCGTGGAAGATGGGCGTCAAGGCGCTCGCCATCTACCGCGAGAACTCGAAGGTCGGCCAGCCGCTCTCGGCCAAGAAGAAGGACGAGAAGGCCGAGGAGACCGAAGCGCCTGCCGCGGTCGAGAAGGTCGTCGAGTACCGCCCGGTCCGCAAGCGCCTGCCCAAGGGCCGTCCGGGCATCACCACCTCCTTCACGGTCGGTGGCGCCGAGGGCTACATGACCGCCAACTCCTACCCGGACGACGGCCTCGGCGAGGTCTTCCTGAAGATGTCCAAGCAGGGCTCGACCCTCGCGGGCATGATGGACGCCTTCTCCATCGCCGTCTCGGTCGGCCTGCAGTACGGCGTGCCGCTGGAGACCTACGTCTCGAAGTTCACCAACATGCGCTTCGAGCCGGCCGGCCTGACCGACGACCCGGACGTGCGGATGGCGCAGTCGATCGTCGACTACATCTTCCGCCGCCTGGCGCTGGACTTCCTGCCGTTCGAGACCCGCTCCGCCCTCGGCATCCACTCCGTCGAGGAGCGCCAGCGCCACCTGGAGACCGGCTCGTACGAGCCGCTGGACGCCGAGGAGCTCGACACCGAGTCCCTCGCCCAGTCGGCCCCGGTGGTCGCCGCCAAGCCGGCCCCGGCCGTGGAGGCGCCGAAGGCGGCCCCGAAGCAGGCCCACAACTCCACGGAGCTGATGGAGATCCAGCTCGGCCTCAACGCCGACGCCCCGCTCTGCTTCTCCTGCGGCACCAAGATGCGCCGCGCCGGCAGCTGCTACCTCTGCGAGGGCTGCGGCTCCACCAGTGGCTGCAGCTGATCGTGCCCGACCCGGTTTCCACCCGCTGAGGTGAAAGCCCGAGGCGGGGCGAGGACTTCACGTCCTCGCCCCGCCTCTTTTCCGTTTCCCGCCTCTTCCGTTTCCCGCCCCTTTTCCGCCCGGCGGGCCGCCGATGTCACGGATCGGGGCCGTGTCCGGTCCGTAGGGGTGACAGGTGTTCGACGGAAGGAACGGCGTGGTGAACGGGACGGTGCTGGTGACCGGGGCGACGGGGACGCTGGGGCGGGAGGTGGTGCGGCTGCTGGTGGCGCGCGGGGTGGCGGTGCGGGGGTTGAGCAGGCGGGCGCGGGGCGGGGGCGACGGGGTCGACTGGGTGGTCGGGGACCTGGTGACCGGGGCCGGGATCGCGGAGGCGACGGCCGGGGTCGAGGTGGTGGTGGACTGCGCGACCACGCAGAGGAAAGCGGACGTGTCGGGGGTGCGGACGCTGGTGGAGCGGGCGCGGGAGGCCGGGGTGCGGCACCTGGTGTACGTGTCGATCGTGGGGATCGACCGGGTGCCGCTCGCGTACTACCGGGCGAAGCTCGCCTGTGAGCGGGTGGTGCGGGAGTCGGGGCTCGGGTGGACGGTGCTGCGGGCGACGCAGTTCCACGACCTGCTGCTGAAGGTCTTCGACGCCTCGGCGAAGCTGCCGGTGTTCCCGGCGCCCGGTGGGGTCCGGTTCCAGCCGGTGGACGTCCGGGAGGTGGCCGCGGCGGTGGCCGGGCTGGTGGGGGAGGAGCCCGCCGGGTTCGCGCCGGAGGTGGCCGGGCCGCAGGTGCGGTCGTACCGGGAGCTGGCCGAGGCGTACCTGCGGGCGGCGGGCAGGCGGCGGGTGCTGCTGCCGCTGCGGATCCCGGGTGCGGTCGGCCGGGGGTTGCGCGCGGGCGGGAACCTGGCGCCGGAGCGGGCGGTGGGCCGGGGGACCTTCGAGGAGGCGCTGGAGCGGCGGTTCGGGGACCGCTGACGACCCCATCTGTCAACCGGGGTTGACACCCGCGCCGATGTCAACCAGAGTTGACAGCATGAGCGAGAGCGGAGAACTCGCGGCCGCGGCGAGCAGCCGTGACCCCGCGGTGGGACTCCGGGCGGTCCGCGCCCTGCGCGATCTGGCGGACCGTCTGGAGGGCCTGCAGGTGGGCAACGCCCGGTCGCAGGGCTGGTCCTGGCAGGACATCGCGGTCTGCCTCGGGGTGACCAGGCAGGCGGTGCACAAGAAGTACGCCCGGCGCGGAGCCGGCAAGGAGCAGGAAGGGGGCTGAGGGATGTTCGAGCGATTCACCGAAGCGGCGCGGCAGGTCGTGGTCACCGCACAGCAGGAGGCGCGGGAGCTGCGGCACGGACACGTCGGCACGGAGCACCTCCTGCTGGCGATCCTGAGGCAGTCGGAGGACCCGGCGGCCGGGGTGCTGACGGAGGCCGGCCTGGACCACGCCACGGCGCAGCGGGCGGTGCGCCGCCTGCTGGGGGAGACCGGCGAGGCGCAGGCGCTCGCCGCGATCGGGGTCGACCTGGACGCGGTGCGCGAGGCTGTCGAGTCGGTCTTCGGGGAGGGGGCACTGGACGCCCCGCCCGAGGAGGTGCCGAAGCGTCGCGGCTGGTTCCGCTCCGGCGGGGGGAGGGGCGGGCACGTCCCGTTCACGGCGCGGGCGAGGAAGGCGGTGGAGCTGTCGCTGCGGGAGTCGCTGCGGCTGAAGTCGGGGGAGATCGGGGTCGGGCACCTGCTGCTCGGCGTGCTCCGCGAGGGGGAGGGGCTGGGGGTGCGGGTGGTGGTCGACCACGGGCTGGACCCGAAGGCCGTCCGGGAGGCGGTCGAGCGGAAGCCGGGCTGAGGCCCGGCTTCGCGCCCCGGCTGGGGACCCCGGGCCGTGGACCCCGGCTGCGCGCCCCGGCTGCGCGCCCCGGCTGGGGCGCCCGGCTGTGAACCCGGCCACGCGGCCGTGCGGCGGTTGCGTCGCCAATCGGTGTACGACGCGTGGACGGAGGAGACTGCCCGTCAACTGACCGCTTGAGGGCAATGTCTGAATCGATATGATCGGCCGAAAGCGTGAACCGATCAGCCGCCCGGAGACGTTTCGCCGCGTCCCCGGGCGGTCTGGTATGCGCCCGACCAGCTGTCGGCGGTCGCGATCGTCGCCGACCCGCCGCCGTGCCGCCGCCCGCCGACGTTGCCGAGGACCGCACCGATGAGAGAAGCCACCAGCCCCGACGGCCGGCCGCGCCGACGGCCCGCGCCGCGCACCGTCGCCCTGACGGCGGCCGCCGTCCTGCTGGCGCTGGTCGCCGCACCGGTCGGTGTCAGCCGGGCCCTGGACGCGCACCAGCCGCTCACCGCCCTGGCCGTGGGCGCCGTCACCGTCCTGTGGCTGATCGCGGTCGGTCTCGCGGCGACCGGCGTCGAGCGCTCCCGCCGACTCGCCGAGGACGTGGCGGAGCAGCACCAGGAGGCCATGACGGCACTGGTCGTCGCCGGTGCCGCCCGGCAGGCGGAGACGGCGGCCAAGGGGCGCGCCACCGCCGCTGAGGCCGAGCGGGACGCCGCCCGTGCCGAGCAGGCCCGCGCCGAGGCGGAGGTCGTCGCCGCGCGGGCCGAGGTGGCCCGGGTGCGGGCCGAGCTGGACGCCGAGCGGGCCGGGGCGGAGGCGGAGCGCGCCGCGGTCGAGGCCGAGCGCGCCGAGCTGGACCGGATCGCGGAGGGCGTGCTGCCCGCGCTGGTGAAGAAGCTGCGGGCGGGCGCGGCCGTGGACAGCGCGCTGGCCGCCCACCGCAAGCACCCCCAGTACGCGCTGCTGCGCGCCGTCGGCGAGGAGATCGGCCGGGGGGAGCGGCTGCGGGCCGCCGCCCTCGCGGTCTGCGCGACGGCCGCCGGCCGGGTGCAGGCGCTGGCCACGAGCATGCACGCCGAGCTGCGCGAGATGCAGCACCGGCACGACGAGGAGGTGCTCGGCGACCTGCTGAGCCTGGACCACTCGACCGCCCAGGCGGGCCGGATGGCCGACAGCATCGCGGTGCTCACCGGTGCCCGCTCGGGCCGCCGCTGGGCCAAGCCGATCGCGGTGGAGTCGGTGCTGCGCGGCGCGCTCGGCCGGATCGGCGCCTACCAGCGGGTGCGGCTGCACAACGCCAGCTCCGCCGCGGTGGCCGGGTACGCCGCCGAGGGGATCATGCACGCGCTGGCCGAGCTGCTGGACAACGCGACCAACTTCTCCGCCCCGCCGGCCGAGGTGCACGTCTACGTCGAGGAGGTGCCCGCCGGACTGGCGGTCACCGTCGAGGACAGCGGACTGGGCCTGAGCGACAGCTGGCTGCGCCGCGCCGAGCGGGCGGTCTCCGCCGAGCCGCTGGACCTCACCACGCTCTCCGCCGGTACCCGGCTGGGGCTCGCGGTGGTCGGCGTGCTGGCGCGCAAGCACGGGCTGCAGGTCTCCTTCCGGCCGTCGGCACGCGGCGGTACGGGGGTGGTGGTGCTGATCCCGCAGCAGCTGATCACGCACCAGGCTCCGGCGCCCGCACCGGCGTCCGTCCCCGCGCAGGCGCCGGCCGCGGAGTCCGCGCGCCCCGCCCTGACCCCCGCACGCCCGGGCCGTACGCCCCTGCCGCCGGCGCCCGCCGCGCCGACCGCGCTCACCACCCCGGCGGCGATCACCACCCCGGCCGCACCGGCGCCGATCGCCGCCCCCCTGCCGCCCGCGCCCGCCCGGATGACCGACAGCGGCCTGCCCCAGCGCCGTCGCGGGCAGACCCTGACGACCGCCCCGGCGGCGGACCGGACCGCGAAGCCCGTACGCGCCGACGCGGCGAGTGCGGCCGCCCGGTTCGGCGCGTTCCGCCGGGCCGCCGCCCGTCCGGTGGAGCTCGAGCAGCGCTCCACCGGGACCCCGACCCCGACGCCGACCCCGACGCCGACCCCGACGCCGACGCCGACGCCGACCACGGACCCCGACACCACACCCGACGCTTCCCCCGGCACCGAGAAGGACACCTGATGAGCAGCGCCCCCGACCGCGACCTCGACTGGCTGTTGGAAAACCTGCTGGCGGCCACCCCCGGCACCCGGCACGCCCTGGTGCTCTCCGCCGACGGCCTCAAGCTCTGCCACACCGCCGGGCTGGACACCGACCAGGCCGACCAGCTGGCCGCGATCGCCTCCGGTCTGCAGAGCCTCGCCCACGGCGCCTCGATCGAGTTCGGCGACGGCAGCGGCGGCGTCCGCCAGTCGATGACCGAGTTCCACGGCGGCATCCTGTGCATCGTGGCGGCCGGTGAGGGCGCGCATCTCGCGGTGGTCACGGACGACGACGCGGACGTCGGCGTGGTCGGCCACAACATGCACGGCCTGATCGAGCAGATCGGCGTCCACCTCAGCGCGCCGGCCCGGGAGGCGGCGGACGTGGCGGAGGCGGAGGCCGGGGCCGGAGCCGCGGCCGGGAGCGCCACCACACCGGAGGGCGCGGGGATATGACCGCCGGGCCGGTGCTGCCGGGCCGTGACGACGACCCGGACCGCCTCTACACCATCACCAAGGGCCGCAGCCGCGCCCCGGAGAACGCCTTCGACCTGGTCACCCTGATCGTCGCCGAACGGCAGCCGGTGCCCGGGATGCAGTCGGAGCACGCCCGGATCCTGCGGATGTGCGAGGCCCCGACCGCCGTCGTGGAGGTGGCGGCGGAGCTGGCGCTGCCCGTCTCGGTGGTGAAGATCCTGCTCGGCGACCTGCTGGAGTCCGGGGCGGTCACCGCCCGCCACCCCCGGTTCGCGCCGAACAAGGCCCGGCTGCCCGACCTCGACACGCTGAAGCAGGTGCTGCATGGCCTCCAACGGCTCTGACGTCCGGCCCGCCGCGCGCACCCCGCTGCGGGCGACCGCCGACAACGCGCTGAAGATCGTCGTGGTCGGCGGCTTCGGCGTGGGCAAGACCACGCTGGTCGGCTCGGTCAGCGAGATCCGCCCGCTGAACACCGAGGAGGTGATGACCCGGGCGGGCGAGGGCATCGACCCGGCCGGTGCCTGGGGCAAGCGCTCCACCACGGTCGCCTTCGACTTCGGCCGGATCACCCTCTCCGCGCGCCAGGTGCTGTACCTGTTCGGCGCACCCGGGCAGGAGCGCTTCTGGTTCCTCTGGGACCGGCTGTTCAGCGGCGCCCTGGGCGCGGTCGTCCTGGTGGACACCCGGCGGCTGGAGGAGTCCTGGTACGCGATCGACCGCCTGGAGCACCACGGCACCCCGTTCATCGTGGCCCGCAACAACTTCGGCGAGCCGACCCACACCCTGGAGCAGGTCCGCGAGGCGCTGGACCTGCCGGCCCAGGTGCCGCTGGTGGACTGCGACGCGCGCGACCGCGAGTCCGGCAAGCGGGTGCTGATCGAACTGGTCCACCACCTGGCGGCCCTGGCCGGGGCCGACGAGGCCGACCTGGCCGACCTGACCCGCGCCGACGAGGGTGACCCGGCCGACCTGGCCGACCTGACCCGCGCCGACGAGGGTGACCCGGTCGGCGCGGTCGGCCCGGCCGGCGTGGCAGGCACGACCGGCTCCGAAGAGGCCGCCGCCCCGGCGGCGGCCCCCACCGCGACGTACGAGGAGAGCACCCCGTGACCGAGCCCGCCGCCACCCCGCCGCCGGGCTGCCCGGCGCACGCCGGCGCCACGCCGCTGTACGGGCCGCGCTTCCAGACCGACCCGGCCCAGCTCTACCGCGAGCTGCGCGCCGCGCACGGCCCGGTCGCCCCGGTCGAGCTGGCCGGCGGCGTGCCCGCCTGGCTGGTCATCGGCTACCGCGAGCTGCAGCAGGTCACCGGCCAGCCGCAGCTGTTCGGCCGCGACTCCAGCCGCTGGCACGCCTGGGAGACGCTGCCCGCCGACTGGCCGCTGAAGCCGATGATGGCGCCGGTGCCGTCGATCCTCTACGCCGAGGGCGAGGAGCACGTCCGGCGTTCGCGCGCGGTCACCGACGCGCTGGCCGGGATCGATCCGTACGAGTTGCGCAAGCACTCCGAGGAGATCGCCGACCGGCTGATCGACGAGTTCGCCGGGCGCGGCGAGGCGGACCTGGTCGCCGAGTACGCGCACCGGATGCCGCTGCTGGTGCTGTGCCGGGTGCTCGGCCTGGACGAGGAGCAGGCGCCGCAGCTGATCGCGGCGCTGCTGGCGATGCTGGACGGCGGCCCGGACGCGCCGGCCGGCGCGCAGCGGCTGCTGGAGCTGATGCTCGCGCTGGTGGAGGAGAAGGCCGAGTACCCGGGCGCCGACGTGGCCTCCCGGATGCTGGCGCACGAGGCCGGGCTGAGCCACGACGAGGTGATGCGGGACCTGCGGGTGCTGCTGATCGCCGGTCACCAGCCGAGCTCGTACTGGATCTCCAACGCGCTGCGGCTGATGCTCACCGACGAGCGCTTCGCCGCCTCGCTGGCGGGCGGCCGGCGCAGCATCAGCCAGGCGCTCAACGAGGCGCTCTGGGAGGACACCCCGACGCAGATCTTCGCCGGGCGCTGGGCGGTGCGGGACACCCAGCTGGGAGGCCAGCGGATCGGCGCGGGCGACATGCTGCTGCTGGGCTTCGCCGGGGCCAACGCGGACCCGTCGGTCCGGCAGGCCGACGGCCGCCCGGCCGAGGGCAACCGGGCGCACATGAGCTACTCGTACGGCGAGCACGGCTGCCCGTTCCCGGCGCAGGAGGCGGCCGAGGTGATCGCGACCACCGCGATCGAGGTGCTGCTGGACCGGCTGCCGGACCTGCGGCTGGCGGTGGCCGAGCACGCGCTGGTGTGGCGGCCGTCCGCCTGGGTGCGCGGGCTGGTGGCGCTGCCGGTGTCGTTCACCCCGGGCCACCCGGCCTGATCCGCGGCCGCTGTCAGCCCCCTGTCGACCCCGGTCGACCCCCGTCACCGGACGTCGATTCGCCGAACGTCCGGTCGCTGTACGTCCGAGAGAGGGATCCGCCAGGGATCCGAAGGAGAGTTGCCGATGACCGCCGCTGCGGCCCCGATCGTCCTCGACCCGCTGGCCCGTGACAACGCGGCCGAGGGCGCCCTGCTGCGGGCCGCCGGTCCGGTGGTGCCGGTCGTGCTGCCCGGTGGGGTGGCCGCCTGGGCGGTGGCCCGGCACGCGGAGGCCCGCGAGCTGCTGACGGACGCCCGGCTGGTGAAGGACGCCGCCCACTGGGGCGCCTACCAGCGCGGGGAGGTGCCCAAGACCTGGCCGCTGATCGGCCTGGCGGTGCCCGGTCCGAGCATGGTGACCACGGACGGCGCGGCTCACCGCCGGCTGCGGGCGCTGGTCGCGCAGGCCTTCACCCCGCGCCGGGTGGAGCTGATGCGTCCGCGCGTCGAGGAGATCACCCACGCCCTGCTGGACGCCCTGGCGGCGGGGGAGCCGGAGGTCGATCTGAAGACGGCGTTCGCCTTCCCGCTGCCGATGACGGTGATCTGCTCGCTGCTGGGTGTGCCGGAGTCGGACCACGGCGTGCTGCGCGACCTGTACGAGCGGTTCTTCGGCATCAAGCCGGACCCGGCGGGCATCCAGGCGACCATCGCCGGGCTGAACGCCTTCGTCAACGACCTGGTGGCGCAGCGTCGTTCGGCCCCCGGTGAGGACCTGGCGAGCGTGCTGCTGGGGGCCGACGCCGAGGGCGGGGCGCTGACCGACGCGGAGGCGGCGGCCACCCTGCGGGTGATCATCGCGGCCGGTCACGAGACCACGGTGAACCTGATCGGCAACGCGGTGCGGGCGCTGCTGGCGCACCCGGACCAGCTGGAGCTGGTGCGCTCGGGCCGGGTGTCCTGGGACGCGGTGGTCGAGGAGTCGCTCCGCTGGACGCCGCCGACCAGCAACTTCCTGTTCCGCTTCGCGGCCGCGGACATCCCGGTCGGTGACGTGGTGATCCCGGCGGGCGAGCCGGTGCTGGTCTCGTACAACGCGATCGGCCGGGACCCGTTGCAGCACGGGGTGACGGCGGAGGTGTTCGACGTCACCCGGGACCCGAGCCGTCACCTGTCCTTCGGTCACGGCCCGCACGTCTGCCCGGGCTCGCCGCTGGCCCGGCTGGAGGCGGGGGTGGCGCTGCCGGCGCTGTTCGAGCGGTTCCCGAAGCTGTCGCTCGCGGTGCCGGACGCCGAGCTGCGGCCGAGCCCGTCGCTGGTGGTGAACAGTCTGCTGGAGCTGCCGGTCCGACTGTTCTGACGTAACGTCATGAAACGGGCCCCGTCCGGGTTTCCCGGCGGGGCCTTCGACTTCTGGTGGCGGGTCTCCGGAAAACGCCTGGTCGTCGGTCACGGTCCGGATACCGAGGGGTGAAGGTCGAACGCAGACCTTGGCGGGGGGCTGCTGCTGCGTTAACGTCTTCGATCAGTCCGGCCGCCGTCCGCCCGTGATCCCTGTAGGCCCATCTCCGGTACAGCGCAATGTCGTTCAGTCACCACCGGCAGCAATGCCCTGGCGAGGAGGACCGCATTGACCCCCAACCCGACAGCGCCGCAACCGAGTCACCGCCGCCGATCGGCCGCCGTGCCCGCCCTGTTGGCGGCACTGGTGCTGACCGCGGCCTGCTCCAACAGTTCCGGCGGGTCGGGTGACGGCGGTGGGGCGGCCCAGTCGCTGTCCGGCGACTGCGCCAAGTACCAGTCGTACGCCGGACATTCGGGCACGACCGTGACGATGTTCGCCTCCATCCTGAGCCCGGAGTCGGACAACCTGGAGAAGTCCTGGGCCGAGTTCAGCACGTGTACCGGGATCAAGATCAGTTACGAGGGCTCGAACGACTTCGAGTCGCAGCTCCCGGTCCGCGTGGCCGGAGGCAACGCCCCGGACTTCGCGATCATCCCGCAGCCGGGACTGCTGGCGCAGATGGTGAAGAGCGGCAAGGTGGCCAAGCCGCCCGCCCAGACCGTCGCCAACCAGGACAAGTGGAGCCCGATCTGGAAGACCTACGGATCGGTCAACGGCACCTTCTACGCGGCCCCGATGAGCGCCAACATGAAGTCGCTGGTCTGGTACTCGCCGAAGGCCTTCAAGGCGGCCGGCTACGAGGCACCGAAGACCTGGGCGGACCTGATGGCGCTCAGCGACCGGATCGCCAAGGCGGGCGGCCCCAAGCCGTGGTGCGGAGGCATCGCCTCCGGCACGGCCACCGGCTGGCCGGCCACCGACTGGCTGGAGGAGGTGGTGCTGGGCAGCTACGGCGGCGAGGTGTACGACCAGTGGGTCGGGCACAAGGTGAAGTTCTCCGACGAGAAGATCACCACGGCGATGCGCACGGTCGCCGACTGGATGCAGAACCCGGCCTGGGTCAACGCGGGCTTCGGCGACGTGAAGTCGATCGCCACCACGACCTTCCAGGACGCGGGCACGCCCGTCCTGAGCGGCAAGTGCATGATGCTGCAGCAGGCCTCCTTCTACGAGGCGCAGTGGCCCAAGGGCACCAAGGTCGGCCCGGACGGGGACGTCTTCGCCTTCCACCTGCCCGCGGTGAACCCGTCCGTCGCCAACCCGGTGGAGGGCGGCGGCGAGTTCCTGGCCGCCTTCGCGAGCCGGCCCGAGGTGCAGGCGGTGCAGAACTACCTGTCCAGCTCGGACTGGGCGAGCAGCCGGGTGAAGACCGCGAGCGGCTGGGTCTCGGCCAACCAGGGCGTGGACAAGAGCCTGTACACCGACCCGATCGACAAGCTGTCCGCCGAGGCGCTGACCGACCCGGCGGCCACCTTCCGCTTCGACGGCTCCGACCTGATGCCGGCCGCCGTCGGCGCCGGACAGGAGTGGAAGTCGCTGACCGCCTGGTTCGCGGAGGGACAGTCGATCCAGAAGACGGCTGCCGACATCGACGCCGCCTGGCCGCAGTAGCCGGTTCGCCGCGGCCCTTCCCGGCGCGGCACAGGACCACCTGTCGAGGGCGGTGCGGGGCCACCCACCCGCACCGCCCACCCCCTTCCCACCGGACCCGAAGGGACGCGCAGCCATGTCCGTACCCGGATTCCCGTCACCCCTAGCCGCCCTGGCCGCCGAGGGACCGGCCGCCGCAGGGCCGGCCGTCGAGAGACTGGCGGTCGGCGCCTGGGGCGACGCGGCGGTCAAACTCGGCAACACCTTCGGCGCCGTCGCGGGCTTCCTCGGCATCCTGCTGGTGGTCTTCCTGGTCGCCGGCCGGGCCCGCGGCCGACTGTCCCGCCCGCTGAGCGTCGCCGTGTTCCTCGGCCCGGCGGTGCTGCTGCTGGCGGTCGGCCTGGTGGTGCCGCTGGTCCGCACGGTCTACCTGAGCCTGCAGAACGACGACGGCAGCCGGTTCGTCGGCGGCGAGAACTTCGGCTGGGCCCTCACCACCGACTCGGTGCAGAAGGTGCTGCTGAACACCCTGCTGTGGCTGGTGGTCGCGCCGCTGGTGGCGACCGGGCTGGGGCTGGTGCTGGCGCTGCTGGCGGACCGGATGCGCGGCCAGTCGGTCTACAAGTCCCTGATCTTCATGCCGATGGCGATCTCGCTGGTCGGCGCCTCGATCATCTTCAAGTTCGTCTACGAGTCGCGCGGACCGGGGCAGCCGCAGATCGGTCTGCTCAGCCGACTGGCCGTCGCGGTCGGCTGGGACGACCCGCCCAACTGGATGCTGTCGCAGCCCTTGAACACCTTCCTGCTGATGGCGGTGCTGGTCTGGGTGCAGACCGGCTTCGCGATGGTGGTGCTGTCGGCGGCGATCAAGGCGATCCCGGACGAGGTCGTGGAGGCGGCCCGGCTGGACGGCGCGAGCGGGGTGCGGCTGTTCTGGTACGTCACGGTGCCGATGATCCGCACCACGGTGATGGTGGTGCTGACCACCGTCATGATCATCACGCTGAAGGCCTTCGACATCGTCCGCACCATGACGGGCGGCAACTTCGGCACCCAGGTGCTGGCCAACGAGATGTACTCGCAGTCCTTCGTGCAGTTCAACTCCGGGCGGGGGAGCGCCCTCGCGGTGATCCTCTTCCTCGCGGTGCTGCCGCTGGTGGCCTACAACATCGTCCAGCTGCGGAAGGAGCGTGAGGTGCGGTGACCTCGCTTCGGAAGGATTCCGTTCCCGGGGAGAACGCCGGCGCTGGCGGCGCGGGCGGTGCGGGCGGTGCTGGGGGCACTGATGGCGCGGGCGGCGCTGGTGCCGCTGCTGCCGTGGGTGCGGGCGGCGCTGGTGCCGCTGCTGCCGTGGGTGCGGGCGGCGCTGCTGCCGTTGGTGGCGGGAGCCAGGTCCGCAAGGCCTTCAGCAGTCCGCTGGCCTCGGTGTTCGTGATCGCGATGACGGTGCTCTGGACGATCCCCACGCTGGGCCTGCTGGTGACCTCGCTGCGGCCCAAGCAGGACGTGACCTCCAGCGGCTGGTGGAGCTCGCTGCTCCACCCGGACTTCGGCCTCGGCAACTACCACTCCGTCCTGTTCGAGGGCGGCTCGGGCGCCTCCAGCGGCCTGATGCCGTTCCTGGTGAACTCGCTGGCGATCAGCGTCCCGGCGACCGTCTTCCCGCTGGTGCTCGCGGCGATGGCGGCGTACGCGCTGGCCTGGGTGCGGTTCCGGGGGAGCGACGCGGTGTTCTTCACGGTGTTCGCGCTGCAGGTGGTGCCGCTCCAGATGGCGCTGATCCCGCTGCTGCGGCTGTTCTCCAGCGGTGCGCACCTGGGCTCGTTGACCCTGGTGCCGGCGGTGGACCTGAAGGGCAGCTACGCCCCGGTCTGGCTGGCGCACACCATGTTCGCGATGCCGCTCGCGGTGTTCCTGCTGCACAACTTCATCGCCCAGCTGCCGCGTGACCTGATGGAGGCGGCGGTGGTGGACGGCGCCTCGCACTTCAAGATCTTCCGCTCGATCGTGCTGCCGTTGAGCGCCCCGGCGCTGGCCTCGTTCGCGATCTTCCAGTTCCTCTGGGTCTGGAACGACCTGCTGGTCGCGCTGACCTTCGCCGGCGGCACGCCCGAGGTGGCGCCGATGACGGTGCGGCTGGCGCAGCTGTCGGGCTCCCTCGGCGGGCGTTGGGAGCTGCTGACGGCCGGAGCGTTCCTGTCGATCCTCGTGCCGTTGATCGTCTTCTTCAGCCTGCAGCGGTACTTCGTCCGGGGGCTCCTGGCCGGGTCGGTGAAGGGCTAGGGGGTTCTGAACGCGTTCAGAACCAACTTTTGAACCCGTTCAGAATGGTCTACAGTCGGCGGTGCGGCGCCTGGTGCGCCCGCCGGCGGACTGCCCCGAGGGCGGCTTCCGCATGCCTGCCGACCACTGAGGGGGACTCATGCCAGGCCCGTCCACGCCTGCCTCGTCCGATGCGCCAGGTGCGGCCGAGTCGCTCGACCCGACCGGCGTCGCGAACGAGTCGGCCGGCGCCGAACGCGACCCGGCCGGCCCGGCTGGCGACCCGTATGACCCGTACGCTCCGTACGCTTCGCACAGCTCGGCGGGCCAGGGCGCGTACCGTTCGACGGCCCGTGGTCCGCAGCGGGCGGCGCCCGGCCCGCGGGTCGTCCTGGCGGTGCTGATCGTCGCCCTGGCGGCCGTCGGGCTGCTCGTCACCGGCCGAGGCCCCGGTTTGCTGCTGCTCGCCGTCGTCGCCGCCGTTGCGGCCACGGTCGCCACCCGGTCGGTCGGCACGCAGGCGTCCTCGGCCTCCTCCTGGCTGCGCCGCAGCGACCCCGAGCGGCGGGCGGCGGCCGGCCCCAAGGTCCTCCTGGCGGCGCTGGCCACCGGTCTGCTCACGGCCTGGCAGCTCTACGACGGCCTCGGTCCCGACCTCCTGCTGCTCGGAGCCGTCGCGGCCGCCGGAGCCGGGTTCGCCGCGCACGCGGCCGGTCGCCGGATCCGGCCCTGGACGGTGGTGTGGAGCCTGCTCGCCCTCGCCCTGCTCGCCGTCCCGGCCTGCTGGGGCGCCGGGTGGCCCGCGACGCTGGCGGTGCTCGGCGCGCTCTCGGTGGCCTCGCTCGCCCTGCACGGCGGGCGTCGCTGGCCGGGCGTGCTGCTCCCGCTGCCCGGCATCCTGTGGCAGCTGGTGCCCTCGGCGGCCTGGGCCCGGGAGGGTCTGGGCCGGGGGCCGCTGCCCGGCCGGGGCCGGATCGTCCCGGTGCTCAAGGCGCTCGTGGTCGCCGTCGTCCTGCTGACCGTCTTCGGCGTGCTGTTCGCCAGCGCCGACGCCGCCATGGCGGACCTGTTGGGCAACCTCAGCCCGGACCTCGACCTCGACGAACTCCCCGGCCGTGCCCTGCTCTTCGTCCTCGGGACGCTGACCGCGCTGGGCTTCGCGCACATGGCCGCCGGCCCGCGCCGCTGGGACCGCACCACGATCCGGCCGGGCCGGGAGCGGCGGCGGCTGGAGTGGGCGCTGCCGCTGGCCGCACTGAACCTGCTGTTCGGCGTCTTCGCGGTGCTCCAGGCCGTGGTGGTGCTCGGCGGCGCGGACGCCGTGCTGCGCAACACCGGGATGAGCCGCTCCGCGTACGCCCGACAGGGCTTCTGGCAGCTGAGCGTGATCACCGTGCTGACCCTGGTCGTGGTGGCGGTCGCCAAGCGCTGGGCGCCGCGCACCACCGCCGCCGACCGCCGGCTGGCGCGGATCCTGCTCGGGCTGCTCTGCGTGCTGGCGCTGGCCGTGGTCGCCTCGGCGCTCGGCCGGATGTGGTTCTACGTGGACGCCTCGGGGCTCACCCGGCTGCGGCTCTGGGTGCTCGTGGTCGAGGTCTGGATGGGCGCCGTCTTCCTGCTGCTGATCGCCGCCGGACTGACCCGCCGCACCGGCTGGCTGCCGCGCGTCGTCGTCCTCAGCGGGGTCCTCACCGTCGCGGTGTACGGCCTGATGGGCCCGGACGCGATCATCGCCGACCAGAACGTCGGCCGGTACGAGCAGGCCCTGCGCACCGACCCGCACACCGCGTCGATCGACCTGCGCAACGTCCGCGACCTGTCGGCGGACGCGGTGCCCGCCCTGGACCGGCTCCCCGAGCCGCAGCGCAGCTGCGCGCTGCAGCTGATCGCCCAGGACCTGGGCCCGGCCTCGACGCCCTGGTACGCGACCGACCTCGCGGCCGCCCGGGCCCGGCGGATCCTCGCGGAGCGGCCGCCGGTCCGGGACTCCTCGCTCATCGGCCGCTGGGCCTGCGACCGGGCGGGACTGGCGGACACGGACTGGTAGGCGTCGGCCCGGGGTCAATGCTCGGGGTCAATGCTCGGCGCGGGCGCGGGCGCGGGCGCGGGCGCGGGCGCGGGCGCGGGGTCGGGCGCGGGGGCCGATGCTCGGCTCCGCGCGGGAGCCGGGGCCCGGGGAACGATGTCCGGGGTGTGGGGACCGGCACCCGGGGCGTGCGGGGAAAGCGGAGGGCCGACCGGGAGCGTGCTGCTCCCGGTCGGCCCTCGGTGCTGTGCCGGCTCGGTGCCGTGCCGTGCCGGTCCGGTGCCCTGCCGTGCCGGCTCGGTGCCGACGTCGGGCCGGCGTCAGTGCATCGCGACGGCGGTGTCACCGCTCGGCAGGTCGCTGGCCTTGGCCTTGATCACGAAGACCGCGACCAGCAGGGCGACCGCCGCGAGCGCGGCACCCACGATGAAGCCGTGCGAAATGCCCTGGGTGAGCACGGTGTTGGCGGCGTCGGTGCCCGCCGGGAACTCGTGGTGCTGCTGGAGGTAGCCCAGCTGCTCCGGAGTCGCGCTCTCCATGAACTTCGGCAGCTGCACGGCGGCCTCCGCCGTCGCGTAGTGCGCGAAGACCGTGGTCAGGATCGACAGGCCGAGCGAACCACCTATCTGCTGCATCGAGTTGAGCAGGCCGGAGGCGGCCCCGGTCTCCTCGCCCGGGACGCCCGCGACGGCGAGCAGCATCACCGGGACGAAGATCAGGCCCATGCCGAAGCCGAACACCACCGTGGGGCCGAGCACCCCGTCCAGGTAGCCGCTGTCCTTGCCCATCTGGGTCAGCCAGCTGAGGCCGACGGTGACCAGCAGCGCGCCGCCCGCCATGAACGGCTTCGGGCCGTACTTGGCCTGGAGGTTGGACGCGAGCTGCGCGGCGATGATGATCGAGACGCTGATCGGCAGGAAGGAGACACCGGCCATCAGCGGGCTGTAGCCGAGCGGGCCCTGCACGAACAGCACCACGTAGAAGAAGATGCCGAACATGGCCGCGGCCAGGCAGAGCATCATCACCAGGCCGCCGGTGCGGTTGCGGTCGGCGAACAGGTGCATCGGGGTGATCGGCTGGTCGGTGCGGGTCTCGATCACGAGGAAGGCGGCCAGCAGGACGGCACCGGCCGCGAAGGAGCCGAGCGTGACGCTGTCCGACCAGCCGTCCGAGGCGGCCCGGATGAAGCCGTAGACCAGGCCGACCAGGCCGAGCGTCGAGGTGAGCGCGCCGGGCAGGTCGAAACGGCCCGGGTGGCGCTCGGACTCGGCGATGTAGCGCGGCGCGGCGATCGCGATCAGGATCGCGATCGGCACGTTGACGAAGAACACCCAGCGCCAGTTCAGGTACTCGGTGAGCAGACCGCCGGCCAGCAGGCCGATCGCGGCGCCCGAGCCGGCCACCGCCGAGAACACGCCGAACGCCTTGTTGCGTTCCGGCCCCTCCTCGAAGTTGGTGGCGATCAACGCGAACGCGGTCGGGGAGCAGATCGCGCCACCGATGCCCTGGAGTGCGCGGGCGGCCAGCAGCAGGCCGCTGTCCTGGGCGAAACCGCCGAGCAGCGAGGCCAGGCCGAACAGCAGGGTGCCGAAGATGAACACCCGGCGGCGGCCGAGGATGTCACCGGCGCGACCGCCGAGCAGCAGCAGACCACCGAAGGTCAGCGTGTAGGCGTTGATGACCCACGAAAGGTCGGTGGTGGAGAAGTTCAGGGCGTCCTTGATGTGCGGCAGCGCGATGTTCACGATGGTCGCGTCGAGCACCACCATGAGCTGGGTGGCCGCGATGACGGTCAGGGTGATGCCCTTGCCCCGACCCTTTCCGGCCTGCGGTGGTGAGTTCTTGTTGAGCGTGTCGGAGATAGCCACGAATGTGCCCCCTGCTGGCTACGTGCTCGGTGCTGTGGACCCGGCCGGGCGCCGGTGTCCGGGTGTGGCGCTGCGCCCTTGCGCAGACCGGGAAGGAACGGGATCGTTCACTAATCTGGACGATATCCTGAGCGTGATTGTGAACGCAAGCGTTCCTTAAGGGTGGTGGTGATGGAACGGTTGGTACGGCGCCTGGTGGCGGACCGGTCCGGCCGGTCGGCGGCGCGGTCGACCGACGGGTCCTCGGGCGGGCCGGCGGACGGACCGACGGGCGAGGCGCCCTCGCCTGCGGGAGCGTCCTCTCCCGCAGGTGCCTCCGAGGTGGCCGGCGCGTCGGGGGCCTCGGCGGCCCCGGGCGGCTGTCCGGTCCGGGCCGCCCATCAGGCCCTGGCACGGCCGGGCCGGCGCCGGGGCAAGGAGCTGGAGAACGCGATCTTCGAGGCCACGCTCGACCAGCTCACCTCCGGCGGATACGCGCGGCTGACCATGGAAGGGGTCGCCGGTGCGGCGCGGACCGGGAAGGCCGCGCTCTACCGGCGCTGGGCGTCCAAGGACGAGCTCGTCATCGACGCCCTGGACGCCACTCTTCCACGCCCTTACGACACCCCCGACCTCGGGGCCGCCCGGGACGAACTCCTGCAGCTCATCGAGACGTTCACGGTCGCGGTGACGTCCCGGGTGGGCGCCGCCCTGCACGCGCTGATGGCCGAGATCGACCAGGAGCAGGCCGAGGTCTTCAAGGGCTTCATCGAGGACCGGGTCATCGGGCCGACCACGGCGACCATCCTGGAGATCCTCCGCCGCGGTGCCGAGCGCGGGGACGTACGGCCCGGCGCGGCCACCCCGCTGGTGGCCGACGTCATCCCGGCGATGCTGCTCTACCAGGCCAAGATCCGCGGATTCCAGGACCTGGCACCGGAGTTCGCCACCCGGCTGGTGGACGAGGTCCTGCAGCCGATGATCCGGGCCTGAGGCCCGGGCCGTGGGTCCGAGGGCGGCGGATCCGGCGGGTGTGCGGCGGGCTTAGGCTGGAGGCTGCCCCAGTTGAACGGAAGCCACCATGCCCATCGTCCCGCCGACGCACTCCGTCGAACGCTCGCTCCGCCGGGCCGGCGCCAGGATCGTGGTCGGTCTGGACGAGGTCGGGCGCGGCGCCTGGGCCGGTCCGGTCACCGTGGGCGCGGCCGTCACCGGCCTGCGCAAGGCACCGGAGGGGCTGACGGACTCCAAGCTGCTCACCGAACTGCGCCGCCGCGCGCTCGCCCCGGTCCTGGCCGACTGGGTCACCGCCTACGCCCTCGGGCAGGCCTCGCCGCAGGAGTGCGACGAGCTCGGCATGACGGCGGCGCTGCGCCTGGCCGCCGTGCGCGCGCTGGAGGCGCTGCCGGTCGAGCCCGACGCGGTGATCCTGGACGGCAAGCACGACTACCTCGGCGGCCCCTGGCGGGTGCGCACGGTGATCAAGGGCGACCAGTCCTGCGTCTGTGTCGCCGCCGCCTCGGTGCTCGCCAAGGTCCACCGCGACGGCCTGATGGCCGACGTGGGCGAGGGGTGCCCGGACTACGGCTTCGCCGACAACGCCGGTTACCCCTCGCCGGTGCACCGCGCCGCGCTGGAGGAACTCGGCCCCACCGAGCACCACCGCCTCTCCTGGGCGTACATGGACGGACTGTCGAAGTGGCGCCACCTCAAGCGCGTCCGGGAGGTCGCGGGCGAGGGCCGGGGATCCGCCGACGAACAGTTGACGCTCGGTTTCTGACGGTCCGTCTGGAATTGCCCCGGGTGGGGGTGGCGGGAGTCCGGTGCCCAATGGGTGGGGCGCCCGTGCGCGTTCGACCGGCATTTGATAGATATCCGGGTATGCCTGTCTTCCCCGAGGAGCCGGAGATTCACGAGAGCCTCCCGGGCCCCGGCGTTCCCTTCCCCCGAGAGTCGGACGCACAAGCCCTCCACGCGCCTGCCACCGGCGGCGCACCCGCCACCGCACCCACCACCGTCGCCGCCCCGGCTCCGGTGCCCGGCCCCCGACCGGCGCCGCCGCGCCCGGCCCCGCCGCGCGCCGCCCGGCCCGGTCCGCCGGGGCTGATCCCCAAGCCCGGCCCGGCGCCGCGCGTTCCGGCGCCCGCCGCACCGCAGGTGGAGGTCCAGCGGATCGGGGCCGCCGCGCACCAGGCGCTGCAGCGCGCCGACGACGCGGTCGACCTGCTGCTGGACTCCGGCCGCAACCCGGGCGACATCCTGGTGCTGACGGTCGGCGAGGCGCACCCCTGGCAGCAGCACGAACTCTCCTTCGGCGAGGAGCGCTACTGGGCACAGCTCGCCGACGGCGGGGACGTGTTCTACGCGGACGCCGCGCTGACCCGTCCGGCCCGCCGCGAGGTGGTCGTCCTGGTGGTCAACGGCGGGACGCCCGCCCGGGCCGCCGAGGCGTACACCGAGGCGCTCGGCCGTGCGACCGCTCTGCTGGTGGTCTGCGGCGACGCGGGCCCGGTGGCCGCGGGGGCGGCCGGCGCCGCGCCCGGCCGCCCGGTCAAGGCCTGACCCCAGCCGTTCCGTCCCGGGCCCGGCACCGTACGGTGCCGGGCCCGACACCCGTCCTGCGGCGGGTGGTCCGGGGACCCGCCCTCGCGGAGGGCGGCGCAGACCGTCGCGCCGCGCCGTGGCGTCGGTGGCGTCCCTGCCGCGTCGTGCCGCGCCATCGCGTCGTGCCGCGCCATCGCGTCGTGCCGCGCCATCGCGTCGTGCCGCGCCATCGCGTCGTGCCGCGCCATCGCGTCGTGCCGTGACGTCCGTGCCGCGTCGCGCTGTGACGTCCTCGCCGCGCCGCGACGGCCGTGCGTCCGGCCGGCGGCCCGCCTGGCTGCCCGGCCGGTGATCGTCCGCCCGCGCGGGCTCAGCGCGTGCCGGTGCGGCGGGTCGGCTCGGCCGCCGTGACCCGCGCCGGGTTCCACGGCAGCTCGGACTGCGGGGGGCGCTGCGCGTCGCCGAGCACCGAGCGCGGCGGCAGCTCCGTCACGGTGTGCACCGGTCCGTCCGTCCACGAACCCGCGTGCGGATTGCGTCCGCTCCGCCCGTCCCCGAGGACCTGCCAGCCCGCCGGGGTGAGCCCGATGTACGCGCCGCAGCGCAAACCGTGCAGCACGGTCGCGTCCCGCAGGGCCCACATCCAGGCGCCGTCCTGCTCCGTCCAGCCGGGCGCGCCGTCGCGGCAGCGCAGCACGACGGCCGTGCGGGTCGGCTCGGGCAGCCGCAGGTCGTGCGGCACGACCCGGCGCAGGTGCGTCAGCAGGGCGTTGCGGTGCTGCCAGCCGTCGGTGTCGTGCGGCCAGGGGGTGAAGGAGGCCGACGCGGCGAGGTGGTGGAGCGCGTCCAGGACGGCGACCACGACCGTGCCCGGCTGGGGCAGGTGGCGCTGGTGCAGCTCCAGGACGAACTCGCGGGGGGCGCGCAGCAACGGGATCCCCGAGGCGGTCCAGGCCTCCAGGTCCAGCACCCGTCTGGATGCCGAACCCCGGGGGAGGGGATTCTGACCTCGGTCGATACCGTTGATCACGATCCTCCTTCCGGACCCGCGGGCAGTCGGGTGCCTGGGTACGCCGAAGGGCTGGTCCGGCGGACCGAGTTTCGGGTACCCCCCGATTCTCGGGGCATCGGGGGCGGAGCGGCAACGATGAAATGATGAACGCCACCCGAAAGCCCATGGTCTGCCGGATATGTTCCACCGGGGGCCGAGTACCGCCCGAGCGCTTCCGGGCTTTGATCCGCAATGCGTGGAGCGCGAGGCGGGTCGTCAATGGCGCATTGACCACTCCTTTCTCCGGGCCGGTTGGGCCGTGTGATCGAAGTCGCTTCGCTTGATCCCTTCCGTTAGGCCATTCGAGTGAAGGCCGCCGTCCTCTCGACGGCCCTCCCCCCTCCCGTCACCCCTGCACGGCGAGCACCAGCGGCAGCACCGCGCTCGCCCCGGCCCGGCGCAGCAGCCGGGCGGCCACGGTGACCGTCCAGCCGGAGTCGACGAGGTCGTCCACCAGCAGCACCGGACCACCGGCGGCCGCGACCGCCTGCTCCACCTCCGGCGGCAGGGTCAGCGCCCCGGCCAGCGAGTGCAGCCGTTGGGCGCTGTTGCTGCGGGCCCCGTGCGGCGGCAGCCCGCCCGCGTACTCGATCCGGCCGAGCAGCGGCAGCCGGCCGATCTCGGCGATCCGCGCGCCGAGGCTGCCGACCAGCTGGGGGCGGGACGAGGAGGCCATGGTCACCACGCCGACCGGCCGCTCCAGCCGGGTGCCCTCCGTCGTCGCGGGCCCGGCCCAGCCGCCCGGTCCGCGCGCCCAGTCCGCGAGCACCGCCACCAGCGCGTCCACCGCCTCGCCGGGCACCGGCACGTCCGGCGCCTGCTCGGCCAGCAGGGTGCGCAGCCGGTTGCCCCAGCCGATGTCGGACAGCCGGCCGAGCGCCCGGCCGGTCTCGGCCTGCTCGCCCGCGGGGATCCTGCCCTTGAGCGGAACCCCGAGCGCCTCCATCCCGGTCGGCCAGAGCCGGCGCGGCTCGAAGGTCACGCCCGGGCGCCCCAGCGCGGCCCGGGCGGCGGCCAGCGCCTCGGCGGAGACCTCCGGGGTGTGCAGCGGCCCCGCGCAGTTGTCGCACCGCCCGCACGGCGCGGCCTGGTCGTCGTCCAGCTGCCGGCGCAGGAACTCCATCCGGCAGCCGGTGGCCGCCGCATACTCGCGCATCGCCCGCTGTTCCGCCTCCCGGGAGGCGGCGACCTTGGCGTAGCGGGCGGTGTCGTACGCCCAGCTCTGCCCGGTGGCCGTCCAGCCGCCCTTGACCCGGCGGACGGCGCCGTCCACGTCCAGCACCTTGAGCATGGTCTCCAGCCGGGCCCGGCGCAGGTCCACGCGCGGCTCCAGGGCGGCGGTGGAGAGCGGGCGGCCGGCCTCGGCCAGCGCGTCGATGGTGCGGCGCACCTGCTCCTCCGGGGGGAAGGCCAGCGAGGCGAAGTAGCGCCAGATCGCCTCGTCCTCGCGGCCGGGCAGCAGCAGCACCTCCGCCCGGTCCACACCGCGCCCGGCCCGGCCGACCTGCTGGTAGTAGGCGATCGGCGAGCTGGGCGAGCCGAGGTGCACGACGAAGCCGAGGTCCGGCTTGTCGAAGCCCATGCCGAGCGCGGAGGTGGCGACGAGGGCCTTGACCCGGTTGGCCAGCAGGTCGGCCTCGGCGGTGCGGCGCTCGGCGTCCTCGGTGCGGCCGGAGTAGGAGGCCACCGGGAAACCGCGCTCGCGCAGGAAGGCCGTCACCTCCTCGGCCGCGGCCACCGTCAGGGTGTAGACGATGCCCGAGCCGGGGAGCCGGTCGAGGTGGTCGGCCAGCCAGGCGAGCCGGTGCGCCGGGTCGGGCAGCGCCAGCACGCCCAGGGTGAGGCTCTCCCGGTCCAGCGGTCCGCGCAGCACCAGCGCGTGCTCGTCGGAGCTGCCGGTGCCGAGCTGCTCGGCGACGTCCGCGGTGACCCGGGCGTTGGCGGTGGCGGTGGTGGCCAGCACCGGGACGCCGGGCGGCAGCTCGGCGAGCATGGTGCGCAGCCGGCGGTAGTCGGGCCGGAAGTCGTGCCCCCAGTCCGAGATGCAGTGGGCCTCGTCGACCACCAGCAGGCCGGTGGAGGCGGCGAGCTTGGGCAGCACCTGGTCGCGGAAGTCCGGGTTGTTCAGCCGCTCGGGGCTGACCAGCAGGATGTCGACCTTCCCGGCGGCGACCTCGGCCTGGATCTCGTCCCACTCGTCGGTGTTGGCGGAATTGATGGTGCGCGCGTGGATGCCGGCCCGGGCCGCCGAGTCCACCTGGTTGCGCATCAGGGCGAGCAGCGGCGAGACGATCACGGTGGGCCCGGCGCCGCGGGCCCGGAGCAGGGCGGTGGAGATGAAGTAGACCGCGGACTTCCCCCAGCCGGTGCGCTGGACGACCAGGGCGCGGCGGTGGTCGACCACGAGGGCCTCGATGGCCGTCCACTGGTCCTCGCGCAGGACGGCGCCGGGGCCGGCGAGCTCGCGCAGGACGGCCTCGGCCCGGGCCCGGACCTCGGCGCGGTCGGCGGTGGCGGTGGTGTGGGTGTCGGGCTGCTGCATGGCGTCCATGTAACCCCGTGCCGCCGACAAGCGGCGAATGCCGGGGGTCGGGGAGAAGGGGAAGGCCGGATGTATTTCATCCGCTGGTCCGCTGAACGGAGCTCAAAATCCACTCCACGGAAGGAGTTTCGCTTGCTCCGAATGAGTGAGGAGCGCTTCGGAGGCGGAGTTATCCACAGAAAAAAGTCGGTTTCGGCGCCGTTCGCGGATTGCGTCCACTCTTGCGGTCATGAACGCCATGAACAACGAACACGTCATTCTGTCCCTCGGCCCGGCCTCCGAGCACCGGCCGGTCGTCCTGCGCGGTCCGGCCGACATGGCCGAGCTGCTGCCCTACCTGCTGGGGTTCTACCCCGACGACAGCATCGTCGCCGTCGGCCTGCAGGGCCCCGACCTGCGCCAGGGCGGGGTGATCCGGGCGGACCTGCCGGACTCGCCCGCCCAGTGGCCGGCCGCCGCCGAGGAGACGGCCGCCCTGCTGGTGGCCCTCGCCGAGCGGCACGGCGGCCGGCCGCTCCAGGTGCTCCTCTACCTCTGCCAGGATCCCGGCGCACCGCACGCCCCGCCGGTGGTGGACGGCCTGCGGCCGCTGGCCGACGACCTGAGGGCGGCCTTCGGGCGCCGGGGCGTCGCCGTCAAGGAGTCGCTGTGCGTCTCGGGCGGCCGCTGGTGGTCCTTCCTCTGCCGCGGCACGGGGTGCTGCGATCCGGCGGGCAACCCGGTGCGGCGCGGCCCCGATCCGGGCCCGGCGGCGGCCGCCGCGACGGTGGCCGGCCTGGTGCCGCGCGGCAGCCGGAAGGCGATCATCGGCGGGCTGGTCCCGATCGGGCCGCCGGAGGACGCCGCCCAGCGCGGGGCGCTCGCCCGGGCCGAGGCGGTCGCGGGCGCCCTCTCCCGGGAGCAGGGCATCGGGCTGCTCGACCAGGCGGTCGCCGAGTTCGCGGCCGGTGCCCGGGAGCTGGACCCGGACCGGACGGCCCTGCTGCTGTTCGCCCTGCGGGACCGGACCGTCCGGGACCGCGGCGTCGAGTACGTCCGGCCCGCCGAGCTGGCTCCCGCCGAGCGGCTCTGGCGCTTCCTCGCCCGCCGCGCCGTGCCGCCGTACGAGAGCTGCGCGGTGGCCCCGCTCACCCTGCTCGCCTGGGCCTCCTGGGTCGCCGGGGACACGGCGACGACCCGGGTCGTGCTCGGGCACGTCCTGAGCCTCGCCCCGGACTACCTGCTGGCCGAGCTGCTCCACGAGTCGCTCAACGACGGCATGACGCCCGCGGCGCTGCTGGCCGCCGTGGACGCCCAGCGGCGGCGGCGCGAACAGCGGCCGCCGGCGTCGGCCCCGGCCGGCGATCCGCCGTCCGCCGACGACCCGCCGTCCGTCGACGCCCCGTCCACCGACGGGGTGCCGCCCGCCGACCCGCCGTCCGCCGCGGCCCCGCCGACCCGCCGTCCGCCGCGGCCCCGCCGCCCGGCCCTCCGGCGGGCGACGCCGCCGACGAGAGCTCCGGCCGCTCCTCCGGCGGGCGCCGTCGGCGCCGGGGCGGCCGCCGGAAGGGCGCGCCCACGGCGCCCGCGCAGGCACCGGCCGATCCCGGTCCGGTCGCCCTGCTGACCGCGGCCGGACGGGCCGTGGCGGAGCGGGCCCCGACGCCCGGGAGCGCCCGCTCGGCCGGGGAGCGGTCGGCCCGGGGCCTGCGGCTCGGCCGAGCGGCGTGCGCGCCCGCCGCGTCCCGCCCCGGGAGCGGCCCGCACCGCTGCCGCGGGGTCCGGCGGGCGGCGAGGGGAGGCCGTCGTGCCCACTGAGCCACCCGCCGCCGCACCGGCCCGTCGGCTGCTACGCCTCGCCGTGCGCCATCGCGATCAGGCGGTCCAGCACCGCGCGGCCGCTCACCCGCAGGCCGTCGTGCTCCCACTCGTTGGTGATCCAGGTCCGCAGGCCGCGCACCGCGCGCGCGGTCTCCAGCGAGTCGGCGGTGTCCACGTACATGTCGTCGTGGTACACCGCCGCCACGACCGGCACGCTGTTGGCGGCCAGCCGTGCCCGGTCGTACAGGTCGGGCCAGTCGGTACGGGCGGCGAGCAGCTCGGCGGTCTCCTTCAGCGGGCGCAGCGCCGGGTCGGTGTCGAACATCCAGGGGTAGATCATCTCCCCGGTGAACAGCACCGGTGCGTCGGACTCCAGCGCGGCCCGGGCGTCGAACTGCGGGAACTCCTTGCGGAGCCGCTCGGCCGACCAGGCGGTGCCGCCCTGGTCCACCGACCGCTGGCCGTAGATCGACTCGTGCAGCACCGCGTACAGCGGGCCGCCCGCGAAGGAGAGCTGGGCCTGGGCGCCGGCCAGGAAGGTGTCGGAGAGCTCCGGCCCGGCCGCCCCCTCCACCCAGGCCTCCTCCAGCAGGTAGTGCAGGGTGCCGGAGCCGCTCCCGCCGCCGAGCAGCAGACCGAGGGCCTGGAACGCCTCGACGGTGAGCACCCCGCCGTCCGGCAGGGTCGCGGGGGAGTCCGCGAGGTGGGCGGCGATCCGCCGCACCGCCTCGACGTCCTGCGGGTACCGGGCGTAGTGGTCCTCGTTCTTGCGGACCACCCGCGGGTAGGCGGCGCGGTAGACGTCGTCCGCGGAGCTGCCGAGGCCGGCCAGGCCACCGGTGATGAAGGCCTCGGTCAGGCCCTCGGGGGCGACGGAGAGGTAGGTGAGGGTGCAGAAGCCGCCGAAGCTCTGGCCGAGCACGCTCCAGCGCCGGTCGGCGCCGAGCAGCCTGGTGCGGATCAGCTCGGCGTCCCGGACGATCGAGTCCGCGCGGAAGTGGGCCAGGTAGTCGGCCTGTTCCCGCGCGCCGCCCCGGCGGGCGAGGGTCTGGCGGGTGGCGGGCGTGGAGCGCCCGGTGCCGCGCTGGTCGAGCAGGAGCACCCGGTAGTCGTCCAGGGCGCGGTCCAGCCAGGAGTCCCGGCCGAGCGGGCGGGCGGCCTTGCCGCCGGGCCCGCCCTGGAGGAAGAGCAGCCAGGGCAGGTCGTCCCGCTCGCGGCCCGCGGCCACCACCTCGCGGGCGTACACCTCGATCTGCTCGCCCTGCGGGGCGGCGTGGTCGAGGGGGACCTGGAACACGTGGTCGGTGGCGACAATCCCGGGCAGCCGGCTGATGGTGGACATGCAACTCCTCGGTCTCTGCTGGTCACAGCGCTGGCGTCGCGGTTCACGGGGTCACCGGGTGCGGGGCCGCGACCCCCGCACCGTATCCTGGCGGCGGTCGAGCGCCGGTTCGACCGCCATCGGCCGCGGGGTCGGGCGGCGGACACCGGCCGGAGCCACTGCGAGGCACGTCGGCGGACGGCCCGGGAGGCGCGGATCCGGGCCGGGCCGCAGACGACGACGGGCCTGCGGCGAGCCCCCGGCGGGCGCCCCGGCGGAGACGGCGCGACCGCCCGGCAGGGCCGGTCCCGACCGGCGGCGGACGCGCCGGGGCGTGACCTGGCGGCCGTGCGCGGCGTTCACCCCGGGGGCCCTGTGCCCGGGCGGGGTCCGACCGGCGGCGCGGTACCCGGCGGCCCCGGCCGCCGAAGGCGTTCGGCCGGGCGCGGCACCGGAGCCCGGTCGCCGCCAGGGCCGACCGGCCCGACGGGCGAGGGCCACGGGGGCGGGGCGTCACGGGCGGGCCTGGCCACCGGACCTGACGGGCCGTACCGGGCAGCGCGGAAGGCCCGACGCGAACGCGGGGCGGCGGTACCGGACCGGTACCGGGCACCGCTTGGCACGACCCGGCACCGGGTACGGCCAGACACGGCACACCAACGGCACACCAGCCGACGGGGCACCCCGCCGGCCCGGCACCATCAGCACGCGATCGAGCACGCTCGCGGCCCACCGGCCTGACCCGGCCACCGGACCGCCGAGGGGAGGAGAGTCCGGTGACCGCCATGAGGCCACCACAGGCCATGCCGGCCGAGAGCGTGCTCGGCGCGCCGAGACCGGTCGGGCGTCCCGACCAGGTCCCGCCGACCGGCCCCGGGGGCGCCCCCGCCGGCCCGGGGCGCCCCGCGGTCCCGCCGCGCCCGCAACCGCCCGCCGTCCACCACGCGGTGATCTGCGTCAACGCCCCGGCGATGGCCGCCTCCGGTCCCGACGGCCAGCTGCGCGGCCACGGTCTGCACGGCTTCTACCGCAACGGCGTCCGGGCGCTCGCCCGGATGGAGCTGCGGCTGGGCGGCATGGAGCCGCTCCCGCTCCAGGGCGCCCTGACCAGCACCGCCCAGGCCCGCTTCCTCGGCGCCGTCCGCCTCCCCGGCGACCTCGACCCGGACCCGGCGCTCACCGTCGAGCGGCTGCGCCACGCGGACGGCGTGGAGACCGTGGTCGTGCGCAACACCGGCTCGCGGCCGGCCCGGCTGCCGCTGGAGATCGCCGTCGGCACCGACCTCGGACCGGTCGCCGAGATCGCCGCCGGACACCGCCCGCCCGACCTGCCGGGCCAGGTGCAGTCCGCCGGGCTGCGCTGGACGGGCCCAGTGCACAGCGCCGTGGTCAGCGCCAAGCCCTCCCCGCACGCCGTGCTGGCCGGCGCCGGGGTGCTCCGCTGGGACCTGGAGGTCCAGCCCGGCGCCCGCTGGTCGGTCGAGCTGCGCACCGAACTGGAGGGCGTCGCCACCGGCCCGCGTCCGCCCGGCGGCCGCGGCACCGGCGTCCCGTTGCCCTGGTCCGAGCCGGAGGTCCGCAGCGACGACTCCCGGGCCGCCCCGCTGGTCTCCCGCTCCCTGGACGCCCTCGGCGCCCTGCTGTTCGCCGATCCGGACCGCCCGACCGACCTCTACCCGGCGTCCGGAGCGCCCTGGCGCTTCGGCCTCGCCCCGGCCGACGCGCTCTGGGGGGCCCGGCTGACCCTGCCGCTCGGCACCCGGCTGGCCGCCGGCACCCTCCGGGCGCTGGCCCGCCGTCAGCAGCTCACCGCCGCCCCGGGCCGCACCGAGGGCCTGCTGCCCGGCGCCCTGCGGCACGGCGGCCCGGAACTGCCGCCCACCTGCACCGCGACCGAGGCCACCCTGCTGTTCGTCACCGTGCTGGCCGAGTCCTGGCGCTGGGGCCTGCCGCGCTCGGAGGTCGCCGAGCTGCTCCCGGCCGCCGAGCGGGCCCTGGCCGCCCTGCGCGACGGCCTGGTGGACGGCTTCGTCACCGACCTGAGCCGTCCCGCCGAGGAGCGCTCCGCGCACCCGGTCGCCGCCCGCGCCGAGGTCCAGGCGCAGGCCCACCGCGCCGCGCTGCACGGCGCCGAGCTGCTGGAGGCCTTCGGCCGCCCGGGCGCCGAGGGCTGGCGGAGCTGGGCGGCCGGGCTGCGCGGACGCTTCCGCGAGCGGTTCTGGATCGACGACCTCTCCGGCGGCCGCCCCGCCGCCGGTCTGGGCCCTGGCGGACAGCCGCTGCCCGCCGTCGCCTCCTCCCTGGTGCACCTGCTGGACACCGGGCTCGCCGCCGACGGCGAGCGGCACGAGGGCCTGCTGGACCGCGAGCAGACCCGGCTGCTCGCCCAGCGCCTGGTCGCGCCGGAGCTGGACAGCGGCTGGGGCCTGCGCACCCTCAGCGCGAAGTCCCCCCGCTTCAACCCGCTGGGGCACCGCGGTGGCGCCGTACGGGTCCACGAGACCGCGCTGGCCATCGCCGGACTGGCCGAGGCCGGTCACGAGAACGAGGCCGGCACCCTGCTGGAGGGCCTGCTCGCCGCGGCCGCCCACTTCGAGGGACGGCTGCCGGAGATGTACGCGGGGGAGCAGCGCACCCCCGGCTGTCCGCCGGTGCCGCACCCGGCCGCCTGCCGCCCGGCGGCGGTCTCGGCGGCCGGCGCCGCGCACGCGGTGTTCGCCCTGGCCGGGGTCCGGCCCGACGTCCCGGGCGGCCGGGTCCTGGTCCGGCCGGCCAGCACGGCGCCGCTCGGCGAGCTGGAGCTGACCGGGCTGCGGGTCGCGGGCGAGCCCTTCTCCGTCCGGGTGAGCCGGATCGGCGTGGCGATGGTGGAGGAGGCGTCCGCGGACCTGCAGCTCGTCGCCCGCTGAGGCGACCGCGCGGCCCACACCGCTCCGGTGGCAGCCCCCGCCGACGGCAGCGGACCCGGGCCCCGCCCGCCCGTGCGCGAACCGTGCCGGGCGGGCGGGCCACCGGGCTCGCGCGGTCCCCGCGCAAGGCCTGTGCTTATCGTCAGAGAGACGACTATGATCGTCGCCATGTCGCGTTACGATCCGTCCGCCTTCCCGCCGTTCGCCGTCACGGTTGACCTGGTGGTGCTGACGGTGCGCGACCACTCGCTCTGCGCCCTCCTGGTGAGACGGGGCGAGCCGCCGTTCCAGGGGTACTGGGCCCTGCCCGGGGGCTTCGTCCGCCCGGACGAGGGACTGGCCGAGGCCGCCTCCCGCGAGCTGGCCGAGGAGACCGGCCTGCGCGCGCACTCGGCGCCGGGCCACGAGGCGGTCGGCCCCGGCGCGGCCGGAGCGCACCTGGAGCAGCTCGCCACCTACGGCCATCCGCAGCGCGACCCCCGGATGCGGGTGGTCAGCGTCGCCTACCTGGTGCTCGCCCCCGATCTGCCGACCCCCCGGGCCGGCGGCGACGCCAGCAGCGCCCGCTGGGCGCCGGTCGGCGAACTCCTCGGCGACAACCCGGCCGACGGCGTCCCGCTCGCCTTCGACCACGGGCTGATCCTCGCCGACGGCGTGGAGCGCGCCCGGTCCAAGATCGAGTACTCCTCCCTCGCGACCGCCTTCTGCCCGACCGAGTTCACCGTCGGCGAGCTGCGCCGGGTCTACGAGGCGGTCTGGGGCGTGGTGCTGGACCCCCGGAACTTCCACCGCAAGGTCACCGGCACCCCGGGCTTCCTGCTGCCCTCCGGCGGCACGACGACCCGTCAGGGCGGCCGCCCGGCCCAGCTGTTCACCGCCGGGGGCGCGACCGTCCTGAACCCGCCGATGCTCCGGCCGGAGTCCTGAGGCCCCACCGGACGGGACCGGAGCCCGCACCCCCGCGGCGCCTCGACGCGCCGCACTCGCACGCGCGTCCGCGCGCCGCGTGGAGGCCCGACCCCGCGCGGCCGAACGGGCCGGCCCGGCTGCGGCGGCTCCGGCGTCGGCGCAGAGTGTCGGTGGACGCTTCGGCCGCCGGGCCGAAGGCCTTCCGGACCCCAGGAGCCCCGTGATGGCCCTCAAGGACCGCGCGAACCGGCGACTCCTCATCGAGGGGCTGGCGGCCGACTACAGGAGCCTCGACGCGACCACCACGGCCACGGAGGAGGAGCTGGCCGCGCTGGAGGCCGGGCCGGCCGCGCCCGAGTCGGTCGCCGCCGTGCAGGAGCGGCTGGCGGCCGAGCACGAGCAACTGGGGCAGCTCGCGCTCGAGGGCCGGGCCGCCGTCGACGGGTTCCGGGCGGTCTGCGGAGGCGAGGAGCTCCCGCCGCTGCCCTGGCCGCCCGGCTAGCCGCGGCGAGCGCAGGGCGACGTGGGGCCGTGCCCATCACCCCGGAACGGCCGGTCCCGTGAATCGCAGGATCGGATTGTCCCCTGATCGGGTGAGGTGGGCAGCCGGCGGGCCCGCGCCGTTCCCGCAATGCCCGGAATAGCCCTCACCGCCCCCTAATGTGCTGGCGCGGAGCCGTCCGGGCGCAGGCCCGCCCGTCAGGGGCGCTCCGCGTCGAGCAGGTCGGCCGAGGGCATGGGAGCAGCCAGCGATGATCCAGATCACCGGACTGACCAAGGTCTACCGCAAGGGCGCCCCACCCGCGGTACTGGATCTCACCTTCGACGCCCGGCCGGGCATGGTGACCGTGCTGCTCGGCGCCGAGGGCGCAGGCAAGTCCACCGCGCTGCGGCTGATGCTCGAGCTCGAACGCGGCCAGGGCGTCACGCTGTTCGACGGTCACCCGTACCGCCGCCTGCGCCGTCCCGAGCGCGAGGTCGGCGTGCTGCTCCCCGGGCCGGGCGAGGGCGCGGCCGGGCACCCGGGCCGCAGGGCGCGCGGCCATCTGCGGATGCTCGCCGCGGCCGTCGGCGCCCCCGCCCGGCGGGCCGACGAACTGCTGGAGCAGACCCGGCTGGCGGCTGTCGCCGGGCAGCGGCTGCGCACCTTCTCACCCGGCATGCACCGCCGGCTGGCGCTGGCCGCCGCCCTGCTCGGCGACCCCGGCACGCTCCTGCTGGACGCGCCGACCGAGGGGCTGTCGCCGCGCAACGTCGAGTGGTTCCACTCCTTCCTGCGCTCGTTCGGCGTCGCCGGGGGCACGGTCCTGGTGACCACCCGCACCCCGCAGGAGGCCTCGCAGCTCGCGGACCGGGTCATCACCCTGGACCGCGGGCGGCTGGTGGCCGACCAGCCGGTCACGGAGTTCCGCCGGACCAGGCTCAGCCCCGAAGTCGCCGTCCGGGGGCCGCAGATGGCGCGGCTGGCTGACCTGCTGGTCGGCCAGGGCGCCGAGGTCCGCCGGGACGGCAGCGTGGGCCTCGCGGTGGCCGGGATCGACCGCACCGAGATCGGCGAACTCGCCTACCGGCACGGGATCCTGCTGCACGAACTGGCCGACCGGGTGGTCGAGCAGCCCGTACCCCGGGCCGTCCTGCCGACGCCGTCGGGCCGCTCCGGCGGGCTGCTGGTCCGCCCGGTGGCGGACGCCGTACCTGGCCCCGCGCCGAGCGCCGAAGCGGACCCCGGAACGGCCTCCCCCCAGGTCCCCGGGCCCGCCCGCCCCTCCGCCGTCGAACCCTCCGCGACAGAGCCCTCCGCGACGGAGGCCGCCGTCGCCGAACCCGCCGAGCCGGCCGGCGGTGAGTCGGCCGTCGACCCCGACGCCCAAGTCACCACCCGGCAGAGCCGGGTGCCGCGCCCCCAGGACGACGCGTCCCTGCCCACCCGCGCCCTGCCCGTCGCCGTGGTCGCGGCGGCCCTCCCCGTCCTCGCCGGCCCCACACGTGGGGCCGGCTCCGCCCGCTCCGCCCGACCCGGCCCGACCGCCGAGCGCGCCGGTACCGCCGGTACCGCCGGTACCGCCGAGCCGGCGCCCACCGTCGCCGTCGACCGGCTGTTCCGCGACGACCCGGCCCCGGCGGAGGAGACGGTCCGGCCCGAACCCCCGGGCCGCCGGAAGACCGCCGACCTGCTCACCGACGACACCGTCCGCCTCCGCCGCCTCACCTCGGGCGCGACCGCCGCCCCGGCCCCCGCCACCCCCGACGACCACCGGAGCGAGTGAACCGTGCGTGACCTGGCCTACGAGCTGCGCCGGCTGCGCGGCCTGCGTTCCACCTGGCTGCTGCTGGCCGCCGTCCTGCTCGGCGACGCGGCGGTGGCCGCCGTCCTGGCGAGCCAGACCCCGGACGGCCCGCTGGCCGCCCCCGCCGGGGTGCGGCTGCTGACCGCCGCCGTCCCGCTGATCCCGCTGCCGTTCGCCGCCCTCGGCGCCGGCGTGCTGGGCGCGCTCTCCTACGGCCACGAGGTGCGCCATCCCGGGCTGCCGGCCTCGCTGGTGTCCTACCCGCGCCGGGTGCGGTTGCTGCTGGCCAAGCTGCTGGTGGTCGGCCCGGTGGCGGCGCTGCTGGCGCTGGCCACCCTGGTCCTGGACACGGCGGCCGTGCACCTCGCGCTGCCGGACGGGGTGACGGTCGCGGCCTGGGCGGAGCCCGCCGCGCTGTCGGCCCGGGTGTCCGAGGCGGTGACCGGCGCCGGGCTGTCCGGGCTGTCCGACCTGCCGGGCGGCTTCGCCCCGCTCGGGCTGGTGGCCGGCCACGGCGTGCCGGCCGCCCTGCTGGCGTTCGTCCTGCTGGCGGTCGTGGCCGCCTGGACCGGGGTGCTGACCGCCGCGCTGACCCGCAGCGCCGCGGCCGGGGTGCTGCTGCTGTGCGCGCTGCCGCCGGTGCTGGAGTCCGGTGTCGCCCTGCTGCTGCGCCGGACCGGCCGGCCGTGGCCGGTGCGCGCGGCCGAACTGCTGCCGTTCCAGTCCGGCATCGAGTGGGCCTACGGCTGGGTGTACGGCGGAGCGCACGGGGCGGCGGCCGGGAGCGCGGCGCTGACGGACCCGATGCTGCTCGCGGCGGTCGCGGCCCCCGCAGCCGTCCTGCTGCTCGCCGTCCTGCTCGTCCAGGCCCGCCGCAGGACGCTGTAGGGCCCGCCGCGGCGGGCCGCGGGGCGGGCGCTGCCCGAAGTACCAAGATCGACCAGCAGTGACCGTAATGAGCGGTTCTTCCTGATAAGAAGTCAATTATCCAGTCACGGTCGATCACCCTTTCGTGTGCTTTTCACGAGAATTCTCAAGCCGCGCCTGCCGATCGCCGACAAAGGAGGCGTGAGTACCCTTGCGCACCCCCCCATGACCCCCGCCCGTTCCGCCGATGGGCCCATCCACGGCTCCGGCGATCTGGACCGCTTCTCGTACGCCGACCGGCCGACCCCGCCCGCGCCCCGCTGGGAGGGCGCCGAGTCCGACATCGGCCGGGTCGGCCGCAAGACCACCAGCAGCCGCGGCCGCGGTCTGCACGGCCAGCTGGTCCAGCAGCTCGGCCAGATGATCGTCTCCGGCGACCTCGGCGCCGACCGTCCGCTGGTGCCGGAGGAGATCGGCCAGCGCTTCGAGGTCTCCCGGACCGTCGTCCGCGAGTCGCTGCGCGTGCTGGAGGCCAAGGGCCTGGTCAGCGCCCGGCCGAACGTCGGCACCCGGGTCCGCCCGGTCGGTGACTGGAACCTGCTGGACCCGGACATCATCGAGTGGCGCGCCTTCGGCCCGCAGCGGGACGAGCAGCGCCGGGAGCTGTTCGAGCTCCGCTGGGCGATCGAGCCGCTGGCCGCCCGGCTGGCCGCCGGTCACGGCCGGGAGGACGTCCAGCAGCGGCTGGTCGAGCTGGTCGAGATCATGGGCCACGCCGCCGCCCAGGCCGACCTGTCCACCTACACCCGGGCGGACGCCGAGCTGCACGGCCTGGTCCTGCAGATGGCCGGCAACCGGATGCTGGAGCACCTGTCCGGGATCGTCGCCTGCGCCCTGCAGGTCTCGGGCGGCCCGGCGATCTCCTGCGAGCGGCCCTCCGAGTCCTCGGTCAGCCTGCACGCCCGGCTGGTCGACGCCCTGGGAGCCGGCGACGGCGCCGCGGGCGAGGTCGCGATGCGGGCGCTGCTCACCGTCCACCCCGAGATCGAGCCCTCCGTCCCCGCCCCCCGGGAGCACTGAGCGGGCTGTTCTCGACGAGCGGAGGCGCCGGGCCCAGGTGGCCCGCTCCGCCCGGGCCCTCCGGCCGCACCGCGCGGCGCAGCCGGGGGGCTTCCGCATGCGGACGGTCCCTCCGGGGGAGCGTCCGCGCCGGCTCCGGCGACCGCCCTGGTCATGACAACGACTTCGCCGTGAGTGCGCGATGATGGAATCCGGCCCGTGGCCGCAGGCGCCGAGTGGTGTGACCCGCGACACGAAGGCCATGCGTAACACTTGACGAGTAGCAGCGATGTGTCCTGAGCGGGAGCAGCTCCGGAATACTCCAACATGTCAGAATGCTGTGTTGGTCCGCGGCGCTGCTGCCGTCCTGCAAACCCAGTCCTCAAGCCCGAGTCGGTCGGAATCGACACCGCGCGCCCGACGCGCGATCTCTTTCCCCGCCCTCTCGGGCGGCCGGTACGGGTTCGAGTCCACTCATCGTCCGAGAGGTTGTTCGTGTCGGCCAGCACATCCCGTTCGCTTCCCCCCGAGATCGCCGAGTCCGCGGCTCTGCTGGCGCTCATCGAGCGGGGCAAGGCCCAGGGGCAGATCGCCGGTGACGACGTGCGCCAGGCGTTCGAGGCGGACCAGATCCCGGTCACCAAGTGGAAGAACGTCATGCGCAGCCTCAACCAGGTGCTGATTGAGGAGGGGGTGGACCTCATGGTCAGCGCGGCCGAACCGGCCGGCGCCAAGCGCAAGAGCGTTGCTGCCAAGAGCCCCACCAAGCGCACCGCCACCAAGGCTGTCACCACCCGGACCCCGGCCGCCCCGTCGGCCCCGACCAAGCCGCCCGTGCGGATCGCCCCCGGTGCCCCCGTCGCGGCTCCGGCCGTCGCGGCCGCCGCCGCGGCCCCGGCCCCCACCGTCTCCGCCGAGATCACCGTCGAGGAGACGGCCGCCGTCGTCACCGAGGTGAAGGCGGTCGCGGCGAAGAAGGCCGCCCCGGCCAAGAAGGCCGCGGCCAAGAAGACCGCCGCGCCGGCCAAGAAGGCCGCCGCCAAGAAGACCACCACCGCCAAGGCCGCCAAGGGCGGCGAGGAGGAGCTGCTCGGCGAGGAGGAGCTGCTCGAGGACGTGGCTCTGCCGGGCGACAAGGCCGAGGCCGAGGGTCCGGAGGAGGAGTCGGAGGGCTTCGTCCTCTCCGACGACGACGAGGACGACGCGCCGGCCCAGCAGGTCGCCGTCGCCGGTGCCACCGCCGACCCGGTCAAGGACTACCTGAAGCAGATCGGCAAGGTCCCGCTGCTCAACGCCGAGCAGGAGGTCGAGCTCGCCAAGCGCATCGAGGCCGGCCTGTTCGCCGAGGACAAGCTCTCGGCCGCCGACAAGCTCGCCCCCAAGCTCAAGCGCGAGCTGGAGATCATCGCCGAGGACGGCCGCCGGGCCAAGAACCACCTGCTGGAGGCCAACCTCCGTCTGGTGGTCTCGCTGGCCAAGCGCTACACCGGCCGCGGCATGCTCTTCCTGGACCTGATCCAGGAGGGCAACCTGGGTCTGATCCGCGCGGTCGAGAAGTTCGACTACACCAAGGGCTACAAGTTCTCGACCTACGCCACCTGGTGGATCCGCCAGGCGATCACCCGCGCCATGGCCGACCAGGCCCGCACCATCCGCATCCCGGTGCACATGGTCGAGGTCATCAACAAGCTGGCCCGTGTCCAGCGCCAGATGCTCCAGGACCTGGGCCGCGAGCCCACCCCGGAGGAGCTGGCCAAGGAACTCGACATGACCCCCGAGAAGGTCATCGAGGTCCAGAAGTACGGCCGCGAGCCGATCTCGCTGCACACCCCGCTGGGCGAGGACGGCGACAGCGAGTTCGGTGACCTGATCGAGGACTCCGAGGCGGTCGTCCCGGCCGACGCGGTCTCCTTCACCCTGCTCCAGGAGCAGCTGCACTCGGTGCTGGACACCCTGTCCGAGCGCGAGGCGGGCGTGGTCTCGATGCGCTTCGGCCTGACCGACGGTCAGCCGAAGACGCTCGACGAGATCGGCAAGGTGTACGGGGTCACCCGTGAGCGCATCCGCCAGATCGAGTCGAAGACCATGTCGAAGCTGCGGCACCCGTCGCGTTCCCAGGTGCTGCGCGACTACCTGGACTGATCGACAGCGATCGTCGCGGCGAAGGCCCGGAGCCGTACGGCTCCGGGCCTTCGCGGCTGTTCGGGCCCGGGTGCGTCAGCGTCCGGGTGGCGGTTGTCGCTCGTCCGGGTGGCGGCGTGGCGGGAAGTGGTCGCGCAGCGTAGTTGATCACCTACGCTGTGCCGGTTGCCTGCTGCCGAGCCTTCTGGAGTCACGGTGCCGACCGACCCGGACCGCACTGACCTGCCGATCCCCGCCGAGCCCCGGACGGGCCCGGTCGTCGCCCGGGCGAACCGCCGCCGCCGGGCCGCCGTCCTGGCACTGCTCGCCGCCGCGCCCGTTCCGCTGGTCGCCTTCGGGACGGCGGCGCCGGCCGCGGCGCAGCGCCGAGTGGTCGGCGGCAGCGCCGCGAGCACCGTCGACCACCCGTGGATCGTGGCGCTGGCCAGCCGCCCGCAGTTCGGCAGCGGCCGTTCCGGCCAGTTCTGCGGGGGTGCGCTGGTCAGCCCGACCAAGGTGGTCACGGCCGCGCACTGCTTCTACGACGAGGCCAAGGGCCGGGTGGACCGGCCGGGCCTCAAGGTGATCGTCGGCCGGGACGACATGCGCGGCACCTCCGGCCGGGAGGTGGTGGTGCGGTCGGTCTGGATCCACCCCGACTACTCCTTCGCCGCCAACATGAACGACGTCGCGGTGCTCACCCTCGGCGAGTCCCAGGGCTCCCGGCCTGTGGTCGAGCTGGTGGGGCAGGGCGAGACGGCGCCGTACGCGGCCGGGAACACGGCGCAGGTGTACGGCTGGGGCGACACCAGCGGGCGGGGGGACTACTCACCCGTGCTGCGCGGCGTGGACGTGTCGATCGTCCCGGACCAGACCTGTGCGCACGCCTACCCCGGCGGGCAGGACGGCAAGTTCGACGCCCGGGGCATGGTCTGCGCGGGCGAGGAGAAGGGCGGCAAGGACGCCTGCCAGGGCGACAGCGGTGGTCCGCTGATCGTCGGCGGCCGACTGGTCGGCCTGGTGTCCTGGGGTACGGGCTGCGCCGAGGCGGCCCACCCGGGCGTCTACACGCGGGTGTCCTCGGTCTCGGACGCGGTGCGCTCGGTGCTGTGAGCGCGGGAGCACCCACGGTGAGAGTCGCGGTGCGTGCTGCGGCCGTCACGTTCTGACGCCGCGTCTGGCCGCCGCGGCCCGCCCGGGTCGAACGCGGGGGAACCGTCCCGAGAACAGCAGAGCCGGGCGACCGGCCCCCGAAGGGGTTGGTCGCCCGGCTCCCCGGTCGCGCGCGGTGCGCGACCGGACACAGCTCGACGCTGGCTGCTGGTGGCGCCCGGGATCAGCGCTCGTCGTCGGTGGCCGTCGCGGTGGTGCTGGTGAGCCGGCCGCTCTCGTCCTGTATCTCCACGGCGATCTTCTTGAGCTCGGGCTCGAACTTCCGGCCGTGGTGGGCGCAGAAGAGCAGCTCTCCGCCGCTGGCGAGTACGACGCGCAGGTAGGCCTGGGCGCCGCAGCGGTCGCAGCGGTCAGCCGCGGTGAGCGGGCTCGCAGGTGTCAGAACAGTAGTCACGTCGCCTCTTCTCTAGCTCGACGAGCTGTCGTACCAGGGTCAACATCCAACCAGGCCGAAAACGTTCCCGCTCGTGGCTTTTCTTCTCTGAGGATTCTGCTGTGTTGATGAGGACGTGCCCCGGGGGCCGGTGGTTCATGCGTGCCGAATCCCGGGATCCGCCCCCGGCTCGAACGCCCGATCGGGATCGGGTTCGAGGTCCGCGTAGCATAATCCTCTGCCGGGTTGGAGCATAAGCCCCGTCCCGGGCCCCGGTAGCCTGCATAACGGCAGTTCCGGAGCCTGCGCCGGGCCCCACGATCCGCCAGGACCGGTGCTACCGGGAGGAGATGGCGCCCCCAAGGCCCACACCCGGGCGCGGTGGTTGTTCGCGCAGCGCGTACAAGCTGCGCGGGACCTGCCCGTCGTGCTGTGCACCCGACGGAGGGGTGCGGGCACGCAGGGCGACGGATGTCGGTGCGGCGTGCTGCACTGGCGTTTGATCCGGATCCGTCCGGATGTGACCGATGAGACAGACTTCACCGAGGAGAGTGCCGCGTGAGTGCCGAAACGACCGTGCCGTCCGCGCTGCTGGCCGGCGACGACGGTTCCAACTACACCGCGCGGCACCTGCTCGTCCTGGAGGGGCTGGAGGCGGTCCGCAAGCGCCCCGGCATGTACATCGGCTCGACCGACAGCCGCGGCCTGATGCACTGCCTCTGGGAGATCATCGACAACTCCGTCGACGAGGCGCTCGGCGGCCACTGCGACCGCATCGACGTCGTGCTGCACCCGGACTCCTCGGTCGAGGTGCGTGACAACGGGCGCGGCATCCCGGTGGACGTCGAGCCCAAGACCGGCCTGTCCGGCGTCGAGGTCGTGATGACCAAGCTGCACGCCGGCGGAAAGTTCGGCGGCGGCTCCTACGCGGCCTCCGGCGGTCTGCACGGCGTCGGCGCCTCGGTCGTCAACGCGCTCTCCGCCCGGCTGGACGTCGAGGTCGACCGCGGCGGCCACACCCACGCCATCAGCTTCCGCCGCGGCACCCCCGGCATCTTCACCGAGACCAGCCCGGACGCGCCCTTCGAGCCCGCCAACGGCCTGACCAAGACCCGCAAGGTGCCGAAGACCCGGACCGGCACCCGGATCCGCTACTGGGCGGACCGGCAGATCTTCCTCAAGGACGCCAAGCTCTCCCTGGAGACGCTGCACAGCCGCGCCCGGCAGACCGCCTTCCTCGTCCCCGGCCTGACCATCGTCGTGCGTGACGAGCGGCTCACCGAGAGCGAGCAGATCGAGGAAACGGTCTTCCGCTACGACGGCGGCATCGCCGAGTTCTGCGAGTTCCTGGCGCCCGACAAGCCGGTCTGCGACGTGCTGCGGCTGCGCGGCGAGGGCACCTTCAAGGAGACCGTGCCGGTCCTCGACGAGCTCGGCCACATGACGCCCACCGAGGTCACCCGCCACCTCGGCGTGGACATCGCGCTGCGCTGGGGCGCCGGCTACGACACCACCCTGCGCTCCTTCGTCAACATCATCGCCACCCCCAAGGGCGGCACCCACGTCACCGGCTTCGAGCGCTCGCTGGCCAAGACCGTCAACGAGGCGCTGCGCGCGAGCAAGCTGCTGCGCGTCGCCGAGGACGACATCACCAAGGACGACGCCACCGAGGGCCTCACCGCCGTCGTCACCGTCCGGCTCGCCGAGCCGCAGTTCGAGGGCCAGACCAAGGAGGTGCTCGGCACCTCGGCGGCCAACCGGATCGTCGCGGCCGTCGTCGCCAAGGAGCTCAAGGCCTTCCTCACCTCGGCCAAGAAGGACGAGAAGCTGCAGGCGCGGGCCGTGCTCGAGAAGGTCGTCGCGGCCGCCCGCACCCGCGTCGCCGCCCGTCAGCACAAGGAGGCCCAGCGCCGTAAGACGGCACTGGAGACCAGCTCGCTGCCCGCCAAGCTGGCCGACTGCCGCAGCGACGACGTCGACCGCAGCGAACTGTTCATCGTCGAGGGGGACTCCGCGCTCGGCACCGCCAAGCTCGCCCGCAACTCCGAGTTCCAGGCGCTGCTGCCGATCCGCGGCAAGATCCTCAACGTGCAGAAGGCCTCGGTGAGCGACATGCTCAAGAACGCCGAGTGCGCCGCGATCATCCAGGTGATAGGGGCCGGTTCGGGCCGCACCTTCGACATCGACCAGGCCCGCTACGGCCGCGTCATCTTCATGGCCGACGCCGACGTCGACGGCTCGCACATCCGCACCCTGCTGCTCACCCTCTTCCACCGCTACATGCGGCCGATGGTCGAGCAGGGGCGGGTCTTCGCCGCCGTGCCGCCGCTGCACCGGATCGAGCTCACCAACCCCAAGCGCGGCCAGGAGAAGTACCACTACACCTACTCCGACGCGGAACTGCGCTCCACCCTGCTGGAGTTCCAGCGCAAGGGGCTGCGCTGGAAGGACCCGGTGCAGCGCTACAAGGGCCTGGGCGAGATGGACGCCGACCAGCTGGCCGAGACCACCATGGACCCGCGCCACCGCACGCTGCGCCGGATCAACCTGGGCGACCTGGAGCAGGCCGAGAAGATCTTCGACCTGCTGATGGGCAACGACGTCGCCCCGCGCAAGGAGTTCATCGTGGACTCGGCGGCCACCCTGGACCGTTCCCGCATCGACGCCTGACGCCGGCCGTCCGCGCGGGCCCTCCACCCACGGGTGGAGGGCCCGCGCTCTTTCGTTTCCACCCGAGGTCCACCCCGGCTCCGATCAGCGGGAACGCCGCGGTCCGTAGCGTCGGAGAGGTCAGCAGAAGCCTTCCGTCGGGACGGAGATCCCCATGAGCGCCATCGCCAACCTCCTCGTGATCGCCGTGGCGGTGGTCGTGGTGGTCCAGCGCCAGATGCGTGTGCAGCGACTGGACACCGAGCGCCGCTTCTGGCTGCTGCCGCTGATCCTGGGCGCGCTCGCGCTGCGGGACCCGCAGATCATCGACCACCAGCACACCGGAGTCTCGGTGGCCCTGCTGGCCGCCGGACTGGTCACGGTGCTCGCCATGGGCTCGGTCTGGGGCTGGACCGTCCGGCTCTGGCGGGACGCCGACGGCGCCGTGCTGGCCAAGGGCACCAAGGCCACGATGGCCGCCTGGGGTGGGATGATCGCCGTCCGGGTCGGCCTGTACGGGATCGGCTCGGCGCTGCACGTCCACCAGTCGGGCAGCTCGCTGATGCTGGGCATGGCGGTCATGCTGCTGGTCCGCTCGCTCGTGGTGAACTGGCGGGCCCGGATGCTGGAGCCCGCCGGGCGGACCGCCGCGGTGCGGTGACCCCCGTCGACGGACCGCAGCGATCCACCACCGGTGAGCCCTGGGCCGCCGTGAGCACCGAGGAGGCACCCGTGGCCGGGTGGTACTGGACCCGCTGGCCGTCCCGCGAGGGGCTGGAGCGCGAGGCCGAGAGCCGGCCGCGGCGGGTCCTCACCGTGTTCGGCCGGACCGTCCTGCTGGCCGTCGTCGGCTGGGGGACCTTCTCCGACGGCAAGTACGCCGGCTGGGCGGCGGCGGCCGCGGCCGCGGGGCTGGTCGCGGCCGTCGCGCTCTGCGCGCTGTACCTGCGCGCCACCCGGGAGCAGCACCTGGCGGCCTCCTGCCTGCTGGCCGCCGCCCTGGTCGGCGGCGGCTGGCTCGCCGACTGCGGGCGGGCCTACACGCTGGCCGACTTCCTCTGGATCGGGCTGGCCGTCACGGTGCTGATCCGGCTGCCGCCCGCGCCCGCCGCGCTCGCCGCCGCGGCCGCGCTGGGCTCGTACACGGCGGCCTCCCCGGCGAGCTGGCTCAGCGTCTCCGCCACCGTCGGGGGTTCCGTCCTGGTCGGCTTCCTGCTGCGGTTGGACAGCGAGGCGCGCGGCACCGCCCGCCGACTGCTGGTCCAGGAGCGGGCCGCCCGGGCGGCCGAGGCGGAGAGCGCGGCGCTCGCCGAACGCGCCAGGATCGCCCGGGAGATCCACGACGTGCTCGCGCACAGCCTCTCCGCGCAGCTGGTCCACCTGGAGGCGGCCCGGCTGATGCTGGAGCGGGACACCGACCGCGAGCAGATCCGCGAACGGGTCGTCGCCGCCCGCCGGATGGCGCAGGACGGGCTGGCGGAGACCCGGCAGGCGCTGTCCGCGCTGCGCGGCGAGTTCACCCCGGTCGGGGAGTTCCTGGTGGAGCTGACCGGTCGGGAGCACGCCCCGCTCACCGTCACCGGTACGCCCCGACCGCTGGCCGCCGAGGCCGGGTTGGCGGTGCGGCGCACCGCGCAGGAGGCGGTGACCAACGTCCGCAAGCACGCGCCGGGCGCCCGGTGCTCGGTCGAACTGCGCTACCTGGACGACGTGGTGGAGCTGGAGGTGCGCAACACCCGGCCGCCGCGCGGTGAGTCCGCCGGGGAACTGGCGGCCAGCGGCAGCGGGTACGGTCTGCTGGGAATGCGCGAACGCGCGGAACTGCTCGGCGGCACACTGCTGGCGGGCCCGGAGGACGGAGGGTGGCGCGTGCTGCTGCGGGTGCCGGCATGACGGCGGCGGTCACCAGGGTGCTGGTCGCCGACGACCAGACGGTGGTGCGCGAGGGCATCGTGATGCTGCTGGGGCTGCTGCCCGGCATCGAGGTGGTCGGTGCGGCCGGGGACGGCGAGGAGGCCGTCGCCCTGGTGGAGCGGCATCACCCGGACGTGGTGCTGATGGATCTGCGGATGCCGCGGGTGGACGGCGTGGAGGCCACCCGGCGGATCAGGGCCGCCCACCCGGAGACCGAGGTCGTGGTGCTCACCACCTACGCCGACGACGAATCGCTGTTCCCGGCGCTGCAGGCCGGGGCGCGCGGCTACCTCACCAAGGACGCCGGCGGCGAGGAGATCGCCAAGGCCATCGCGGACGTCCGCGCGGGTGCGGCCGGGCTCTCCCCGCAGGTCCAACTACGGCTGCTGGAAAGGCTGTCGGAGCATCCCGGCCGGTCCGGGCCGGTCGCCCAGCGCCCCGCCGTCCGGCCGGGGGAACTGCCCGACGGGCTGACCGTCCGGGAGGCCGAGGTGCTGGCGCTGATCGCCGAGGGGCTCTCCAACGCCGAGATCGCCCAGCGGCTGTTCGTCAGCCAGGCCACCGTGAAGACGCACATCAACAACCTGTTCGCCAAGACGGCGGTACGGGACCGGGCTCAGGCGGTCGCGTACGCGTTCCGGCACGGAATCACCGGTACGCAGCAGTAGTCGGATGAGTGCCTGTCGGATGATCGACCACCTCATCGAGTGAAGGTATCTGCGATGGTCAGAGGGGCTGTCCCGGGGCCCCCATGATGGTTCGGGTCAGAGCGTCCGGCCGTCCAGGAGCAGCAGTGCCACAGCAGCAGACGAGCAGTCCCGGGCAGGGGCAGCGATTCGACTGGTGGGCCGCTCCGGCTGCCACCACCGACTCCGGTCCGGCCGCCGCGCCCCGCCGAACGGCGGTACCGGCCCAGCCGACGCAGGCCCGTACCGCACCCGCTTCCGTTCCGGCCGCCGCACCGGCCTCCGCACCCGCGCGACCCTCGGCCGCCGCGCCCGAGCCCGCGGTCGCGCCACCGGCGCCGCCCGCTCCGCCCGTCGCACCCCCCGCAGCCCCGCCGGTACCGGCTCCGGCGGTAGCGGCATCGGCGCCGGTCCCGGCTCCGCGGCCGGGGAGCAGCCCCGACAGCACCGAGGTCTACCGGACGGTCCAGGCCAGCGCGGCCTTCCAGGAGATCCGCCGCAGCTACCGGTCCTTCGTCTTCCCGACCAGTGGCGCCTTCCTCGGCTGGTACCTGATGTACGTGGCCGCCCAGGCCGCCGCGCCCGGCGTGATGCGCAGCCAGGTGGCCGGCCCGCTCAACGTGGCCTGGCTGCTGGGCCTGCTGCAGTTCGCCTCCACCTTCCTGCTCACCTGGCTCTACGCCCGCAACGCCCGGACCGAGCGCGACCGCGCCGCCCTGGGCCTGCGCTGGGACACCCAGGACCAGCTGCGATGACCGACCGGACCCCCGCGGTGCTGACCACCGCCACCCCGCCGCCCGTCGCCCCCACCGGTGACCACCACTCGCTCGCGATCGTGCTGTTCGCCGTGATCGTGCTGGTCACCCTGGGCATCACGCTCTGGGTCGGCCGCCAGGGCAACGCCGCCGTGGACTTCTACGCCGGCGGCCGCGACTTCACCCCGCTGCAGAACGGCGTCGCCCTCTCCGGTGACTACCTGTCCGCCGCCTCCTTCCTCGGCGTCGCCGGGCTGATCGCCCTGTACGGCTACGACGGCGTGCTCTACAGCATCGGCTTCCTGGTCGCCTGGCTGGTCGTGCTGATGCTGGTCGCCGAACTCGTCCGCAACGCCGGCCGGTACACCCTCGCCGACGTGCTCGCGCTGAGGCTGCGCCGCCGCAAGGTCCGTGCGGCGGCCGGCGGCGCCAGCGTCGTCGTCACGCTGCTCTACCTGGTCGCCCAGATGGTCGGTGCCGGCTCGCTGGTCGCCCTGCTGCTCGGCACGAACAGCGCCCAGGCCAGGACCTGGACCATCATCGCCGTCGGCGCGCTGATGATCGTCTACGTGACGATCGGCGGGATGCGGGCCACCACCTGGATCCAGATCGTCAAGGCCTGCCTGCTGATCGCCGGCTCGGTGCTGCTCACCGTGCTGCTGCTGGTCCGCTTCCACGGTGACGTGTTCGAGCTGATGCGCCAGGCCGCCCGGCACAGCGGCGCGGGGCACCGCTACCTCGAACCGGGCCTCAAGTACGGCGCCACCTTCACCAGCCGACTGGACTTCTTCAGCCTGGGCCTCGCCCTGGTGCTGGGCACCGCCGGTCTGCCGCACATCCTGTCGCGCTTCTACACCGTGCCCACCGCGCGGGCCGCCCGCCGCTCCACGATGTGGGCGATCGGACTGGTCGGCGGCTTCTACCTGATGGCCATCGCGCTCGGCCTCGGCGCCACCGCGCTGGTCGGCTCGGCGGAGGTGCGGCACGCCAACTCGGCCGGGAACACGGCCGTCCCGCTGCTCGCCCTGGTGCTCGGCGGGGGCAACGGCAGCACCGGCGGGGTGGTGCTGTTCGCGCTGATCTCGGCGATCGCCTTCGCCACCATCCTCGCCGTGGTCGCCGGGCTGACCCTGGCCTCCTCGGCGGCCTTCGCCCACGACATCTGGGCGGGCGCCTGGCGCAGCCGCCCGGGCCGCCGCCGCAGCGCAGGCGCGACCGAGGAGAAGGCGGGCGAGCAGCAGGAGGTGGTGGTCGCCCGGTTCGCCGCCGTCGGGATCGGCGCGGCCGCGATCGCGATCAGCCTGTTCGCCCAGCAATTGAACGTCGCCTTCCTGGTCGGCCTGGCCTTCGCCGTCGCCGCCTCCGCCAACCTGCCCGTGCTGCTGTACAGCCTGTTCTGGTCGCGGTTCACCGCCCGGGGCGCGGTCTGGTCGGTGTACGGCGGGCTGGTCCCGGCGATCGTGCTGGTGTTCTTCTCACCGGTGGTCTCGGGCACCAAGGTGGCGTTGTTCCCCGGCGTCGACTTCCACTGGTTCCCGCTGGAGAACCCCGGCATCGTCTCCATCCCGCTCGGGTTCCTGGCGGGCTGGCTCGGGACGCTCACCTCCCCCGAGCCCGCCGACGCGGACCGCTTCGCCGAGCTGGAGGTCCGTGCCCTCACCGGTGCGGGCGCGGCCTGAGCCGTCGCGCCCGGGGAACCCCGGCGGGCCTGGGGCCGCCGGGGTTCCCCCCTGTCCGGGGACTCGACGGCGGGGGCGCGCTGGCTACGCCCGGGCGGGGAGCCCGTAGCGGTGCTCGGGGCGGCCGGTGTCGCCGTACCGCAGGGTGAGCCGCAGCCGGCTGTCCCGTTCGAGCTGCTTGAGGTAGCGCTGCGCCGTGGAGCGGCTCAGCCCGGTGGCGTCCGCGACCTCCTGGGCGGACAGCGGCCGGCCCGCCCGGCGCAGGACGCCCAGCACCAAGTCGGTGGTCGGCGCGGAGTGGCCCTTGGGCAGCGTCCCGGCCGGGGCGGTGGCACCGCGCAGGGTCGCGAACAGCCGGTCCACCTCGTCCTGGCCGGCCTCCCGGGCCGGGGCGGCCAGCGCGTGCCGCAGTTGCGCGTACGCCACCAGCTTCTCCCGCAGCCCGGCGAAGGTGAACGGCTTGACCAGGTACTGCAGCGCGCCGTGCTGCATGGCGGCGTGCACCGTGGAGACGTCCCGGGCGGCGGTCACCATCATCACGTCGCAGGTCACCTGGCGGTCCCGGAGCCGGCGCACCAGGGCGAGGCCGGTCTCGTCGGGCAGGTGGTGGTCGAGCAGCAGCAGGTCCACCGGGCGGCGCTCCAGCGAGGCCAGCGCCTCCCCGGCCGAGTGCGCGGTGCCGGTCACCCGGAAGCCCGGCACCTTGGCCACGTACGCGGCGTGCACGTCGGCGACCCGGAAGTCGTCGTCCACCACGAGTACGTCGATCATCACGCCTCCACGAGCCGATCGGTGAGCAGGGCCTCGGGCAGCTCGACGGTGAACCGGGCGCCGCCCAGCGGCCCGGCGTCGAGCACGATCCGGCCGCCGGTCCGCTCGACCAGCCGCCGCACCATCGCCAGCCCCAGCCCGCGCGGACGGTGCGCGGGCGCGTCCTTGCTGGTCCACCCCTCCTCGAAGACCTGCTCCCGCAGCTCCTCCGGTACGCCCGGGCCGCTGTCCGCGACCTGCAGCAGCAGGGTGGAGCCGGCCGCGGCCAGGCTCACCTCCACCCGACCGGCCCCGCCCGGCGCGAGCGCGTCCACCGCGTTGTCGATCAGGTTGCCGAGTACCGTCACCAGCGCCCGGGCGTCCACCACCGCGTCCGGCAGGTGCGCCGCCGGGGCCAGCACCAGCCGGACCCCGCGCTCGCCCGCCACCGCCGTCTTGCCCGCCAGCAGCGCCGCGACGTGCGGGTCCTGCACCTGTTCGGCGATCCGGGCGGCCACCACGGCGTGCGAGCCGGACTGCTCCGAGATGAACGCCACCGCCTGCTCGTGCCGGCCCAGCTCCAGCAGGCCCAGCAGGGTGTGCATCCGGTTGGCGTGCTCGTGGTCCTGGGCGCGCAGCGCCTCGGTCAGGCTCCGGGTGGTGTCCAGCTCGCGGACCAGCGACTCCAGCTCGGTACGGTCGCGCAGCGTGACCACCGCGCCGCCCTCGGCCGTCGCCATCCGGTTCACCACCAGCACCCGGTCGTCCCGGACGGCGGGCAGGTCGGCGCCGGTGATCCGGCCGGTCAGCACGTCGGCCAGCCGGCCCGGCGGCAGCGCCTCGGTGATCGGGCGGCCGGTGCAGTCCTCGGGCAGCCCGAGCAGCCGGACCGCCTCGTCGTTGGCCAGCCGGATCCGGCCGCGCTCGTCCAGGGCCACCATGCCCTCGCGGATGCCGTGCAGCATCGCCTCCCGCTCCACCAGCAGCGCGGAGATGTCGGCCAGCGCGATGTTGTGGGTGCGGCGCTTGAGCCGACGGGCCAGGGCCAGCGTGGCGACCGTACCGGCGGCCAGGCCGGCGCCCGCGCACAACAGGATCCCGGTGAGCATCGTGAGCAGCCGGCGGCGGATCGAGTCGTCGCTGATGCCCACCGAGACCTCGCCGACGATCCGGCCGTCCGCCATCCGCAGCGGGACCTTGCCGCGGGCGGTGCGGCCCAGCGTGCCCTGCTGGATCGCGGTGACACTGCGGCCGCTGAGCGCCGGCTCCGGGTCGGTGCTGACCCGCTGGCCGATCCGGCCCGGGTCGGTGTGCGAGAGCCGGATCCCGTCCAGGTCGGTGACCACCACGAAGCTGGCGCCGGTGGCCAGGCGGATCTGCTCGGCGTTGCGCTGCGCCGCCACCACGTCGCGGGCGTCGGCGGCCCGGGCGATGCTCTCGTCCGTGGCGGTGGCCTGGGCGATCGACAGCGCCCGCTGCATCGCGTCGTGGTCCAGCTCGCTGCTGACCGGGGCCAGGAAGAGTCCGGCGGTCACGGCGGTGACACCGACGGTGACGACGGTCTGGCTCAGCAGCAGCTGGGCGAAGACCCGGCGGGGCCAGTGCGGGAGCTTCATCCGGGCCTCCTCTCGGCGGCTGCGGGCGGTTCTACGGCGGTGGGTGGAGTCCCCGGGGGGCCGGGGCCGGGGGACCCGCAGGTGGGGGGACGCGCGGGTGGGGTCGGGACACCCTACGTTTCCGGCGTGTTTCTGTCAGCCGCGTCCCCGCAGTTGTAGCGGAAGCAAAACGAGCAGAACACCCCTCAACGCGGAGAAGCCGCACTACGCGGAGAAGGCTCCCGCCGGGGCCGGGCCCGCTCCTACCTTTCCGGGGCAAGCACAGACCCGGGAGGATCGAATGAGCAAAACCCCGGCGATCGAGCTGACCGGCGCGACCAAACGGTTCCGCACCCCGTCCGGGGCCCTGCACACCGCCGTCCGCGATCTCGATCTGACCGTCGCCCAGGGCGAGTTCGTCGCCGTCGTCGGACCCACCGGCTGCGGCAAGTCGACCACGCTGACCCTGGTCAGCGGCCTGGAGGAGCCCACCGAGGGCGAGGTCCGGGTGTACGGCGAGCCCGTGCGCGGGATCGACCCGAAGGTCGGGTTCGTCTTCCAGCAGGACGCCGTCTTCCCCTGGCGCACGGTCCTGTCCAACGTCATGGCCGGCCCGCGCTTCCGCGGCGTACCCGCCGCCGAGGCCAGGGAACGGGCCCGGGACTGGCTGGGCCGGGTCGGCCTCGCCGCCTTCGAGGACCGCTACCCGCACCAGCTGTCCGGCGGCATGCGCAAGCGCGTCGCGCTCGCCCAGACCTTCGTCAACGACCCGGCGATCCTGCTGATGGACGAGCCGTTCTCGGCGCTGGACGTGCAGACCCGCGCCCTCATGTCGGACCAGCTGCTGGAACTGTGGGCCGGCACCGGCTCCTCGGTCGTCTTCGTCACCCACGACCTGGACGAGGCCATCGCGCTCGCCGACCGGGTCGTCGTCATGACCGCCGGCCCGGCCACCGTCAAGGAGGTCTTCACCGTCGACCTGCCACGACCGCGCACTGTGGAGGCCGTCCGGCTGGAACCGAGGTTCGTCGAGCTGTACCGCGAGATCTGGGCCTCGCTCGGCGAAGAGGTGCGCATCACCCGGGAGAGAGGAGCGGGTCGTGCCGCTTGAGACCGCGTCCGAGACCGCGTCGCCCGTCGCCGGGGAGCCCCCGGCCGTCACCAGCAGAACCGAGGCCCGCGAACGGGCCGCCCGCAACCGGAAGTTGGGCGTCTACGGCGCCAGGGTCGCGGTCCTGGTCGCCTTCCTCGGGCTCTGGGAGGTCTGCGCCCGTACGGACGTCATCGACCCGTTCAACTTCTCGCAGCCGTCGAGGATCTGGGACCAGATCTGGCAGTGGATCACCCACGGCACCGCGCAGGGCTCGCTCGGCGAGCAGATCGGCTACACCCTCTACGAGGCCCTCACCGGCTGGGTGATCGGCGTCACCGGCGGCGTGCTGCTGGGCATCGCGCTCGGCCGGATCCGCTTCCTGGCCGACGTGTTCGGGCCGTACATCAAGGTGCTCAACGCCATCCCGAGGATCGTGCTCGCGCCGATCTTCCTGATCTGGTTCGGCCTCGGCCCGGCCTCCAAGGTCGCCTCCGCCGTGGTGCTGGTGTTCTTCCCGGTGTTCTTCAACGCCTTCCAGGGCGCCCGCGAGGTGGACCGCAACCTCGTCGCCAACGCCCGCATCCTGGGCGCCGACAACCGCAGGGTGACCCTCCAGGTGGTCATCCCCGCCGCCACCACCTGGATCTTCACCAGCCTGCACGTCAGCTTCGGCTTCGCGCTGATCGGGGCCATCGTCGGCGAGTACATCGGCGCCACCAAGGGCCTCGGCCTGCTCGTCGCGGCCGCCCAGGGCACCTTCAACGCGGCCGGCGTGTACGCCGCCATGACCATCCTCGCCGTCGTCGCGCTGCTCACCGAGGGACTGCTGACCCTCGCCGAGAAGAAGCTGTTCCGCTGGAAGCCCGCCGACGCGGGCGACGGCCGCTGACTCCCCCCGCCGGTAAGAAGAGAGAGGCACCCCCACCCATGCGCCCCCACCCGACCGGCAGAGCGTTCGCTGCCGCCCTCGCCGCCGTCCTGCTCCTCCCGCTCTCCGCCTGCGCCAACGACGCCGCCACCGCCGGCCACGGCGCGGTCGCCGCCCCGCCCGGGCAGCAGGTCGACGGGCCCAAGGTCAAGATCATGGTCGGTGGCCTGGACAAGGTCATCTACCTGCCCGCGATGCTCACCCAGCGGCTCGGCTACTTCGCCGAGGCCGGCGTCAACGTCGAGCTGATGACCGAGCCCGCCGGCGTGAACGCCACCACCGCCCTGCTCGCCGGGGACGTCCAGGGCGCCGTCGGCTTCTACGACCACACCATCGACCTGCAGGCCAAGGGCAAGAACGTGGAGTCCGTGGTGCAGTTCGCCCAGGCTCCCGGCGAGGTCGAGGTGGTCTCCACCAAGCAGGCCGACGCCCTCAAGTCCGGTGCCGACTTCAAGGGCAAGAAGCTCGGCGTCACCAGCATCGGCTCCTCGACCGACTTCCTCACCAAGTACCTCGCGGTCAAGAACGGCACCGCCGTCAGCGAGTTCAGCCCGATCGCGGTCGGCGCCGGCCAGACCTTCATCGCCGCGCTCCAGCAGGGCAGCATCGACGCCGGGATGACCACGGACCCGACCGTCGCCGCCATCCTGGACAAGGGCCTCGGCAAGGTCCTCTACGACATGCGCACCCCCGAGGGCTCGCGCCAGGCGCTCGGCGGGCTGTACCCGTCGTCCTCGCTGTACATGAACACCGACTGGGTGGCGAAGAACAAGGACACCACCCAGAAGCTCGCCAACGCCTTCGTGAAGACCCTCAAGTGGATGTCCACCCACACCCCCGAGGAGATCGCCGCGAAGATGCCCGCCGACTACGCGCAGGGCGGCGCCGAGCAGTACGCGGCGGCGATCAAGGCGACGCTGCCGATGTTCACCGCGGACGGCGTGATGCCGGCCGACGGGCCGAAGACGGTGCTCGCGGTGCTCGCGGCGTTCCACCCGGACGTCAAGGGCAAGGAGGGGTCGATCGACCTGTCGAAGACGTACACCACCGAGTTCGTCGGCAAGGCCACCGGGTGATCCCCCCGGCCGCCGGCTGATCCCCCCCCGGCCGCCGCGGTCCCGCGCCCACCCCCACGGGCGCGGGGCCGCGGCACGCCTCCCGGCTGCACGCCCCGCAGGTGCACGCCTCCCGGCTGCTTCCCGGGCTGCACGCCCCGCGGCTACACGCCCCGCACGGAGAGCACGTCCATCCGCGACGGCGTCCCCGCCGCCTTGCCGCAGCTCTCCGGACGCGGCGGCTCGCTCGCCGACTCGATCACGTCCACCTCCCAGACCCGGCCGTCCCGGTGCAGCACCGTCACCAGCCAGCGGCCCGCGCCGTCCGGCCGCTGGGTGAGCGTCAGCGCGTCCACCCCGGTCTCGCCGATCGCCAGCCGCACCGCGTGCTCGGCCGCCTGACCGGGGCGGTCCCAGCCCGAGCAGCCCCGTGACCACTCCGGCACCATGTGCCCGGCCGCCGTCGCCGCCAGCACCTCCTTGGCGCTCTCCGCGGTCAGCCGCCCGTACGCGTAGCCGTACGGCAGCACCAGCATCGTGGGGGAGAAGCGGTGCCCGCCCAGGTGGGTCACCTCCCAGACCTCGCTGTGCCCGGCCGCCGCCAGCTCCGCCGCGAGCGGACGCCCCAGCAGCGCGCAGCAGCGGTCCCGCCGTCCGTTGGTGCACACCAGCGCCACCGGGCCGCCGACGTGCTCCGCGCCGAAACCGGTGTGGTCGCCCGCGCCCAGCGCCGCGAAGTCCAGCGCCAGCAGCTCCGCCGGATCCGCCACCTGCGCCCGGCGCACCCAGCCGCGGCCCGGCACCGCGTGCGCCACGATCACCTCGTGCCGCGCCGTCGGCAGGCAGTCCGCGTGCCGCCCGGGCCGCCGGACCAGCGCCACGCGCACGCCCGTCCCCGCCGTGGCCTCCTCCAGTGCCCGCCCGACCGCCGCGTCCAGATGGCTCTCGGCCAGGGCCTTCGCACCCCACGGCCCGGTCTGCTCCACCAGCAGCCAGGTGCTCGCCACCGCCGCCGTCGCGGCCAGCGGCTCCGAAAGTTCACGCGACACGGTCGCACAGGTGCTCACGCGGGAAAGGCTACCCTCACCGGCTGCCGCGGCCGCCGCTACCAGGCGTTCTGCCACGGCAGTGGGCCCCGGGAACGACGGAGGGAGGGGCACCCCCGCAGGGCGCCCCTCCCTCCGTCCGCCGTCACGCCGGGCCGGCGACCACGGCGACCGGAGTGGTGACCGGGGTGCCCGAGCCGTCGCGGCGCGGGTCACGGTCGGGCAGGGTGACCGGGGCGCCCTTGGCCGTGGCGGCGCGCGCCGGTGCGGCGCCCGCCCAGGCGAAGGCCAGGGCGTCCTCACCGCGCAGGAAGCGCTGGCAGCGCACACCGCCGGTGGCACGGCCCTTGCGCGGGTACTGCTCGAACGGGGTGACCTTCCACGTGGTCTGCTCGCCGCCGGCCAGCGTGCCCGAGGCCGTCGCCACCGAGACCACCACGGCGTCCGCGGCCGGATCCACCGCCGTGAACGACAGCACCCGCGCGCCGTCGGCGAGCTTGATGCCCGCCATGCCGCCGGCCGGACGGCCCTGCGGGCGGACCTGGCCCGCCGGGTAGCGCAGCAGCTGCGCGTCCGAGGTGATGAAGACCAAGTCCTCCTCGCCGGTGCGCAGTTCGACCGCGCCCACCAGCTCGTCACCCTCCTTGAGGGCGATCACCTCGAACTCGTCCTTGTTCGCCGGCCACTCCGGCACCACCCGCTTCACCACGCCCTGGACGGTGCCCAGCGCCAGCCCCGGCGAGGACTCGTCCAGCGTGGTCAGCGCCAGCACCCGCTCCCCGGCCTCCAGCCGCAGGAACTCGCCCACCGCGGCACCGCCCGCCAGGTTCGGCGACGGCGTCGGCGGCAGGGCGGGCAGGTCGATCACCGGCAGCCGCAGCACCCGGCCCGCGGACGTCACCACGCCCACGTCCGCCCGCGCCGTCGCGTGCACCGCCGACACGATCACGTCGTGCTTCGAGCGCGCCTCCGACAGCTCGAACGGCTCGCCGTCCGCCGTGCGCGCCAGCAGGCCCGTCGAGGACAGCAGCACCCGGCACGGGTCGTCCGCGACCTCCAGCGGCACCGCCAGCGCCGCCGCCGGCGCCGCGCCCGCCTCCAGCAGCACCGTCCGCCGCTCGGTGCCGAACTGCTTCGCCACCGCGCCCAGTTCGGACGAGACCACGCTGCGCAGCTTGGTGTCCGACTCCAGGATCTCGGTCAGGTCCGCGATCTCCGAGTTGAGCTTCGCCTGCTCCTGCTCCAGCTCCACCCGGTCGAAGCGGGTCAGCCGGCGCAGCGGGGTGTCCAGGATGTACGCGGTCTGGGTGTCCGACAGCGAGAAGCGCTCCATCAGGCGCTCCTTCGCCTGCTGGGCGTTGTCACTCGACCGGATGATCGCGATGACCTCGTCGATGTCCAGCAGCGCCACCAGCAGGCCCTCGACCAGGTGCAGCCGCTCCTGCCGCTTGCGGCGGCGGAAGTCGCTGCGCCGGCGCACCACGGTGAAGCGGTGGTCGACGTAGACCTCCAGCAGCTCCTTCAGGCCCAGCGTCAGCGGCTGCCCGTCCACCAGCGCCACGTTGTTGATGCCGAAGGTCTCCTCCATCGGCGTCAGCTTGTAGAGCTGCTCCAGCAGCGCCTCCGGCACGAAGCCGTTCTTGACCTCGATCACCAGCCGCAGCCCGTGCTCGCGGTCGGTCAGGTCCTTGACGTCCGCGATGCCCTGCAGCTTCTTCGCGTTGACCAGGTCCTTGATCTTCGAGATGACCTTCTCCGGGCCGACGTTGAACGGCAGCTCGGTGACCACGATGCCCTTGCGGCGGGCCGTCACCGCCTCCACCGTCGCCGTCGCCCGGATCTTGAACGTGCCGCGGCCCGACTCGTACGCGTCCCGGATCCCCGACAGGCCCACGATCCGGCCGCCGGTCGGCAGGTCCGGACCGGGGACGAACCGCATCAGCGTGTCCAGGTCCGCGTTCGGGTGCTTGATCAGGTGCCGGGCGGCCGCCACCACCTCGGACAGGTTGTGCGGCGGCATGTTCGTCGCCATGCCCACCGCGATGCCCGTCGCGCCGTTCACCAGCAGGTTCGGGAACGCGGCCGGCAGCGCCAGCGGCTCCTGCTCGCTGCCGTCGTAGTTCGGGCCGAAGTCGACGGTGTCCTCGTGGATCGACTCCACCATCGCCATCGCCGCCGCGGTCAGCCGCGACTCGGTGTAGCGCATCGCCGCCGGCGGGTCGTCGTTGCCCAGCGAACCGAAGTTGCCGTGCCCGTCGATCAGCGGCAGCCGCATCGAGAACGGCTGCGCCATGCGCACCACCGAGTCGTAGATCGACTGGTCGCCGTGCGGGTGCAGCCGGCCCATCACCTCGCCGACCACGCGGGCGCACTTCACGTGCCCGCGGTCCGGGCGCAGGCCCATCTCGTTGGCCTGGTACAGGATCCGGCGGTGCACCGGCTTCAGACCGTCCCGCGCGTCGGGCAGCGCCCGCGAGTAGATCACCGAGTAGGCGTACTCCAGGAAGGAGCCCTGCATCTCGTCCACGACGTCGACGTCGAGGATCCGCTCCTCGAAGTCTCCGGGCGGCGGGGTCTGCGAACTGCGGCGGGCCATCGCGGCGGGGCTCCCTTACGTGTCGCTGGCTGTGTGTCTCGGTCGTTCGTCGGTCGGTCTCGGCCGTCCTGCCGCCGGACCCGTCAACCGGGACGGCCGACAGGGCACGGCGCCCCCATTGTGGACCCTCGCGCCGACACTCCCGGTCAGCGGCCCTCTTCCGCCCCTGGCGAACGACCCGGTCCGCGCGGACACGAACACGGCTCCCGCGCGTTGCACCACAATGGGGGACGCCACACGAACCCCCGACATCGACGACGGGAAGGACCCGAGCGCATGGCCAACCCGGCCCCCGCCTCCAGCCGAGGCATCGCCATCACCGAGCACCGCCTGGCCAACGGGCTGCGCGTCGTCCTCTCCGAGGACCACCTCACCCCGGTCGCCGCCGTCTGCCTCTGGTACGACGTGGGCTCCCGGCACGAGGTCAAGGGCCGCACCGGCCTCGCCCACCTCTTCGAGCACCTGATGTTCCAGGGCTCCGCCAACGTCTCCAACAACGGCCACTTCGAACTGGTCCAGGGCGCCGGCGGCTCGCTCAACGGCACCACCAGCTTCGAGCGCACCAACTACTTCGAGACCATGCCCGCCCACCAGCTGGAGCTCGCCCTCTGGCTGGAGGCCGACCGGATGGGCTCGCTGCTCGCCGCGCTCGACGACGCCTCCATGGAGAACCAGCGCGACGTCGTCAAGAACGAGCGCCGCCAGCGCTACGACAACGTCCCGTACGGCACCGCCTTCGAGAAGCTCACCGCGCTGTCCTACCCCGACGGCCACCCGTACCACCACACGCCGATCGGCTCCATGGCCGACCTCGACGCGGCCACGCTGGAGGACGCCCGCACGTTCTTCCGCACCTACTACGCGCCCAACAACGCCGTCCTGTCCGTCGTCGGCGACATCGACCCCGAGCAGACCATCGCCTGGGTCGAGAAGTACTTCGGCTCCATCCCCGCCCACGACGGCAAGCAGCCGCCGCGCTCCGGCGAACTCCCCGACACCATCGGCCGGGAGATCCGCGAGGAGATCCACGAGGACGTCCCGTCCCGCGCGCTGATGGCCGCCTACCGCCTCCCGCACGACGGCACCCGCGAGGCCGACGCCGCCGACCTCGCCCTCACCGTCCTCGGCAGCGGCGAGTCCAGCCGCCTGTACAACCGGCTCGTCCGCCGCGACCGCACCGCCGTCGCCGCCGGCTTCGGCCTGCTGCGCCTGGCCGGCGCCCCCAGCCTCGGCTGGCTCGACGTCAAGACCTCCGGCGACGCCACCATCGCGCAGATCGACGCCGCCGTCGACGAGGAACTCGCCCGCTTCGCCGCCGAGGGCCCCACGTCCGAGGAACTGGAGCGCGCCCAGGCCCAGATCGAGCGCGAGTGGCTCGACCGGCTCACCACGGTCGCCGGCCGCGCCGACGAACTCTGCCGCTACGCCGTCCTGTTCGGCGACCCCAAGCTGCTGAACGACGCCCTCCCCAAGGTCCTCGACGTCACCGCCGAGGAGGTCCAGGCCGTCGCCAAGGCCCGGCTCCACCCCGACAACCGGGCCGTCCTCGTCTACGAGCCGACCGCTGCCGAGACCGACGCCGACACCGACGCTTCCGAAGAGGAGGGTGCCGCCGTATGAGCACCGACTACGTCCCCGCCATGACGTTCCACCCCCAGCCGCAGCCCGGCACCCCCAGCCCGTGGGCCTTCCCCGCCCCCGAGCGGACCGCCCTCGGCAACGGCATCACCGTGCTGCACTGCCACCGGCCCGGCCAGCAGTTGGTCGCCGTCGAGGTCCTCCTCGACGCCCCGCTCGCCGCCGAGCCCGACGGCCTGGACGGCGTCGCCGCGATCCTCGCCCGCGCCCTCAACGAGGGCACCGACACCCTCACCGCCGAGGAGTTCGCCGGCGAGCTGGAGCGGGCCGGCGCGACCCTGGACGCGCACGCCGACCACCCGTGCATCCGGGTCTCCCTGGAGGTCCCCGCCTCCCGGCTCCAGCGCGGCCTCTCCCTGCTCGCCGACGCCCTGCGCGCGCCCGCGCTGCCCGAGGCCGAGATCGAGCGGCTGGTCGCCAACCGCCTGGACGAGATCGTCCACGAGCAGGCCAACCCCGCCCGGCGCGCCGCCAAGGCCCTCTACGCCGAGCTGTTCGACGCCGCCGACCGGCTCTCCCGGCCCCGCTCCGGCACCGCCGACACCGTCAAGTCGATCGACCGCGCCGCCGTCAAGGCCTTCTACGAGGCCCACGTGCGCCCCGCGACCAGCACCGTCGTCGTGGTCGGCGACCTCACCGGCGTCGACCTGCCCGCCCTCCTGGAGGGCACCCTCGGCAGCTGGACCGGCTCGGCCGCCGAGGCCTCGGTGCACGCCCCGGTCGCCGGCGACGACCACGGCCGCGTGGTCATCGTGGACCGCCCCGGTTCCGTCCAGACCCAGCTGCTCATCGGCCGGATCGGCCCCGACCGCCACGACCCGGTCTGGGCCGCCCAGACCCTCGGCACCTACTGCCTCGGCGGCACCCTCACCTCCCGCCTGGACCGCGTCCTGCGCGAGGAGAAGGGCTACACCTACGGCGTCCGGGCCTTCGCCCAGCCGCTGCGCTCCGCCGCGGACGGCAGCGGACGCTCGCTGCTCGCCATCAGCGGCTCGGTGGACACCGCCTCCACCGCCCCGGCGCTCGCCGACACCTGGACCATCCTGCGCACCCTCGCCGCCGAGGGCCTCACCGAGGCCGAGCGCGACGAGGCCGTGCAGTTCCTGGTCGGCGTCGCCCCGCTGAAGTACGAGACCGCGGGCTCGGTGGCCGGCACCCTGGCCGACCAGGTCGAGCAGTACCTGCCGGACGACTACCAGGCCGAGGTCTACCGGCAGCTCGTCGAACTGTCCGCCGCCGCCGCCACCGAGGCGGTCGTCGCGGCCTTCCCGCCGGACCGGCTGGTCACCGTGCTGGTCGGCGACGCGGCCACGATCGCGGACGACGTGCGGGCGCTCGGCATCGGCGAGGTCACCGTCGTCAGCTGACGCACCCCACGTCCGTGCGCGGCCCGGTGGAGCACCCGCTCCTCCGGGCCGCCGCCGTTTTTTAAATCCCTTGCAGGCCGCTCGGGTTCCGTGGATAGATGTTCCCCGACGCACAGCACGTGCGAACTGCGACGAACGGGAAGGGAGGCGGTCACCATGCGGGTCGAGCGAGTGATACGACGACGCTCCCCAAGGCCGTATCTCCCCCGCGTCGCTTCGGCTGCCTGAGCGCGCCACCCCTGAACTTCCCCGAGCCGCACCGGGATTCTCTTACGCGCGGCATTTCTTCCGCTGAACTCCCCGACCCCTGGAGGTCGTTCACCCATGACGTACACCGAAGTCCCCGGCGTCCGGGTTCCGATCCGGATGTGGACCGACCCGGCGACGGTCGAGGGCGCGGCGATGCAGCAGCTGCGCAACATCAGCTCGCTGCCCTGGCTGCGCGGCCTCGCCGTGATGCCCGACGTCCACCTGGGCAAGGGCGCGACGGTCGGCTCCGTGATCGCCATGAAGGACGCCGTCTGCCCGGCGGCGGTCGGCGTCGACATCGGCTGCGGGATGAGCGCGGTGAAGACCTCGCTCACCGCCGACGACCTCCCGGACGACCTCTCCGGCCTGCGCAGCAAGATCGAGCAGGCCATCCCGGTCGGCCGCGGCCTGCACACCGACCCGGTCGACCCGGCCAAGCTGCAGGGCTTCCGCGCGGCGGGCTGGGACGACTTCTGGCAGCGCTTCGACGGCATCGCGGAGGACGTCAAGTGGCGCCGCGAGCGGGCGATGCAGCAGATGGCGACGCTCGGCGGGGGAAATCACTTCATCGAACTTTGTGTTGATACGACCGGTGCGGTCTGGCTGATGCTGCACTCCGGCTCCCGCAACATCGGCAAGGAGCTGGCCGAGCACCACATGGGCGTCGCCCGCTCGCTGCCGCACAACCAGGGCCTGGTCGACCAGGACCTCGCGGTCTTCCTCGCGAAGACCCCGGAGATGGCGGCCTACCGCCAGGACCTCTTCTGGGCGCAGGAGTACGCGAAGCACAACCGCGCGGTCATGATGGCGCTCTTCCAGGACGTCGTCCGGCGAGAGTTCACCAAGGCCGACGTCACCTTCGACGAGGTGATCAGCTGCCACCACAACTACGTGGCGGAGGAGCGGTACGAGGGCGTCGACCTGCTGGTGACCCGCAAGGGCGCGATCCGGGCCGGCTCCGGCGACCTCGGGATCATCCCGGGTTCGATGGGGACGGGCTCCTACATCGTCCGCGGCCTCGGCAACGAGGCGGCGTTCAACTCCGCCTCGCACGGCGCCGGCCGCAAGATGAGCCGCAACGCCGCGAAGAAGCGGTTCACCACGCGGGACCTCGCCGAGCAGACCGCGGGCGTGGAGTGCCGCAAGGACAGCGGCGTGGTCGACGAGATCCCGGGCGCGTACAAGAACATCGAGAAGGTCATCGGGCAGCAGAAGGACCTCGTCGAGGTGGTCGCGCACCTCAAGCAGGTCGTCTGCGTCAAGGGCTGACCGCCCGGCCCGTCCGGCGGAAGGCCCGGCTCGGAAGGGCTGAGCACAGCAGATCGGGGTGCCACCGGGAATCCGGCGGCACCCCGATCGGGTGTGTGCGAGGCCTCAGGCCGCGGCGGGGAGCTCGTCGAGGCCTTCGGCGACGAGCTTGGCGAGGCGGTCGAGGGCCTGGTCGGCGTCGGGGGCGTCGGAGGCCAGGATGACCTCGTCGCCGCCCTGGGCGCCCAGGGCGAGGAGGCCGAGCATGGAGGCGGCGTTGACCGGGTTGCCGCCGGGCTTGGCGATGGTGATCGGCACGCCGGTGGCCGTGACGGCCCGGACGAAGACGGAGGCGGGACGGGCGTGCAGGCCCTCGGCCCAACCGATGGTGACGCGGCGCTCAGCCATGAGACGTGCCTTTCCGGTGAAGCTGGTCACGGCCGTGCTCGGGGAGCGGGGGAAGCGGCCATGTTGTCTAGACCAGTGTTGCACGCAGTCGACCCCGGTGAGGCGCCGCGTTCAGGAGTTGTGATTGTTTCTTTTCGGGGCATAAACCCCGGCTACCGGTTCCGTCCACCCTGCCGTGAGCAGGAGCCCGGCGCCATCCGGCCCGCCGCCGGATAACCTGACGAATGTGGACGACTCCGCGGTAGCGAATCCCGAGCAGCAACCGGACTATCCGCAGCACTGGGAGGCCGACATCCTGCTGCGCGACGGCGGTACGGCCCGGATCCGGCCGATCACGCCCGCCGACGCCGGCCGCCTGGTGGAGTTCTACGAGCAGGTCTCGGAACAGTCCAAGTACTTCCGCTTCTTCGCCCCCTACCCCCGGCTCTCCGCGAAGGACGTCCGCCGCTTCACCCACCACGACTTCGTGAACCGGGTCGGCCTCGCGGTGGTCGTCCGGGACGACTTCATCGCCACCGTCCGCTACGACCGGATCGACGCCGAGGGCCGCCCCTCCGCCAGCGGGACCGACGCCGAGGTCGCCTTCCTGGTGCAGGACGCCCACCAGGGCCGCGGCGTGGCCTCCGCGCTGCTGGAGCACATCGCCGCCGTCGCCCAGGAGCGCGGCATCCGCCGCTTCCAGGCCGAGGTGCTGCCGGAGAACCGGAAGATGGTGAAGGTCTTCACCGACGCCGGCTACACCCAGCACCGCAGCTTCGCCGACGGCGTGGTGCACCTGGAGTTCGACCTCGAACAGACCGACCGCTCGCTCGCCGTGATGCGCGCCCGCGAGCACCGCGCCGAGGCGCGTTCGGTGCAGCGGTTGCTCACCCCGCGCTCGGTGGCGGTGATCGGGGCCTCCCGCACCCCGCAGACGGTGGGCCGGGCGATCCTGCGCGACCTGCTGGCCGGCGCCCCGGCCGGGTTCCCGGTCCACGCGGTGAACCGCAACGCCCGGCCCGGCAGCGAACTGGACGGCGTCCCGGTGCACCGTTCGATCCTGGACATTCCCGGACCGGTGGACCTCGCGGTGATCGCCGTCCCCGAGAGCGCCGTCCCGGCCGCGGTCGCCGAGTGCGGCGCCCACGGCGTGCAGGGCCTGGTGGTGGTCACCGCCGGCTACGCGGAGACCGGTCCGGAGGGTCGGGACCGGCAGCGGGCCCTGGTCCGCCAGGCCCGTGCGGCCGGGATGCGGGTGGTGGGCCCGAACGCCTTCGGTCTGATCAACACCGACCCGGCGCACCCGCTGAACGCCTCGCTCGCGCCGCGCCTGCCCGGCCGCGGCGACTTCGGGATCTTCTGCCAGTCCGGCGCGATCGGCGTGGCCCTGCTGGAGGCCGCCCACAAGCGCGGCCTCGGCGTCTCCTCCTTCGCCTCGGTGGGCAACCGCGCCGACGTCTCCGGCAACGACTTCCTCCAGTACTGGGCGGAGGACGAGGCCACCCGGGTGGTGCTGCTGTACCTGGAGTCCTTCGGCAACCCGCGCAAGTTCACCCGGATCGCCCGGCGGCTGGCCGCCGTCAAGCCGATCGTGGTGGTCAAGGGCGCCCGGCACACCGGCAGCCTGCCGCCCGGCCACGCCGTCCCGGCCACCGCCACCGCCCTGCGCGACGCGACCGTCGACGCGCTGTTCGAACAGGCGGGCGTCATCCGGGTCGGCACCATCACCGAGCTGTACGACACCGGCGAGCTGCTGGCCCTGCAGCCGCTGCCCACCGGGGACCGGGTCGCGGTGGTCGGCAACTCGGACTCGCTCGGCCTGCTCACCTACGACGCCCTGCTGAGCGCGGGCCTGCGTCCGCGCACGCCCGTCGACCTGACCACCGCCGCGACCGGCGAGAACTTCCGGATCGCCCTCGACGTCGCCCTCGCCGACCCGGCCGTGGACGCGGTGATCGCCGTCGCCATCCCGCCGATCGGGACCTCCGCGCACGCCTTCATGGGCGGCCGGCTGACCGGCGAGGACGATCCGGCGATGGGCTCGGACGACCCGGAGATCGCCGCCGCCCTGCTCGAAGCCGGTCAGCGTGCCCGGGAGTTGGGCAAGCCGCTGGTGCTCGCCCACCTGGCGCTGACCGACCTGCCGGCCCGGCTGCGCCCCGGCGGCATCCCCGCCTACCCGGCGCCCGAGCGCGCCGTGCAGGCCCTCGGTCACGCCGTGCACTACGCGCAGTGGCGCCGCCGTACGGCCGAGGCTGAGGAGACCGCGCGCGTCCCGGAGCTGGACCGGATCGACGAGCCGGGTGCCCGCGCCCTGGTGGCGCAGGAACTGAGCACCCGGGCCGCGACGGCCGCCCGCACCCAGCCCGGCGGCGCCCGGATCACCCTGCCGGACGCCGCGGCCCGCGAGCTGCTGGCCCGCTACGGCATCGACGTCTCGCCGACCCTCCCGGCGCCGGACGAGGCCACCGCCCTCGCCGCGGCGGCCTCGCTGGGCTACCCCGTGGCCCTGAAGGCGACCGCCCCGCACCTGCGCCACCGCCCCGACCTGGGCAGCGTCCGGCTGGACCTGACCGGTGAGCCGGGTCTGCGCCGCGCCCACCGCGAGCTGGACGCGCTGCTCGGCGGCGCCGCGCAGGCCGAGCTGGTGGTGCAGCGGATGGCGCCGCGCGGCGTGGACACGGTGATCGGCGCCACGGTCGACCCGGCCGTCGGCGCGATCCTGTCCTTCGGCCTGGCCGGCGCGCCGGCCGAACTGCTGGGCGACACGGCGCACCGACTGGTTCCGGCCACCGACCAGGACGTCGCCGGGCTGATCCGGGAGGTGCGGGCGGCGCCGCTGCTGTTCGGCTGGCGCGGCGCCGAGGCGGTGGACACCGGCGCTCTGGAGGAGCTGCTGCTCAGGGTGTCGCAGCTGGTGGACGACGTCCCGGAGATCGCCTCGGTGGACCTCGAACCCGTGGTCGTGGCCCCGCACGGGCTGGCGATCCTGGGGGCGCGGGTGCGGGTCGCGCCCCTGCCCGTCCGCAGTGATCTGGGCCCGCGCGCGATGAGCACGCTGTAACCTTCCTAGGTTGCGCCCTGCCCGGGCGCTGTTGTCCGAAGCTCGGCGCCGCGCCGCCCGCTTCGTCGGCGGACCATGCCAGGATGGAGATATGGCGAAGACCGGTACCACCACCACTCAGGACCTGCGCTCGGCGATCGAGCGCAGCGGCTACTACCCGGCCCTGGTGTCCGAGGCGGTCGAGTCCGCGGTGGGCCCGGAGCCGATCAGCTCCTACCTGGTGCACCAGGAGACGACCTTCGACGCCAACGAGGTCCGCCGGCACGTGACGGTGCTGGTGCTGACCCCGACCCGGTTCGTGGTGAGCCACACCGACGAGCAGTCGGGGGCCGAGGGCAGCCCCTCGGTGCCGTTCGCGACGACCTCGACGGAGAGCGTCCGGCTGGACCGGATCGGCTCGGTCGTGCTGAGCCGGATGGTGGCGAACCCGGAGACGTACACACCGGGCACGCTCCCGCGCGAGGTGGTCCTGACCATCGGCTGGGGCGCGGTGCAGCGCCTGGACCTGGAGCCGGCCGGCTGCTCGGACCCGAACTGCGAGGCGGACCACGGCTACACCGGCTCGGCGACGGCTGACGACCTCTCACTGCGGGTGAGCGAGGCCGGCGACGGCCCGGAGACGGTGGCCCAGGCCCTGCTGTTCGCCCGGGCGCTGTCCGACGCGACGATCAACAACGGCCCGCGGGTCTGATCGCCGCCCCCACCGCTACGAATCCGGTTCCATGTCCTTCGTTCCTGCCGACGGCTACGACGCCTTCGAGATCCTTGACCCGGCCGCGGCCCCCGCGCCCCCGTACGGCAGCGGTTCGCTGTGCGACCTGCTGCCCTCGGTGGCGGCGGGCCTCGGCGTGCCCGGGTTCACCGCGACGCTGCCGATCGCCCCGGCGGACCGGGTGGTGGTGTTCCTGGTGGACGGCCTCGGCTGGGAGCTGCTGCTGCGCCACCCCGAGTACGCGCCGTTCCTGTCCTCGCTGGCCGGGAGCTCGCTGGGCGGCAGCGGCCGTCCGCTGACCGCGGGCTTCCCGTCCACCACGGCGACCTCGCTGGCCTCGGTCGGCACCGGGACGCCGCCGGGCCTGCACGGCCTGGCCGGGTACACGGTGGCGGTGCCGGGCGCCGGCTACCTGATGAACCAGCTGCGCTGGCAGCCGCCGACCGAGCCGCACGCCTGGCAGCCGTACCCGACGGTCTTCGAGCAGACGCACCGGGCCGGGGTGGCGACCGCGCAGGTCTCCTCCCCGCTGTTCGCCCAGACCCCGCTGACCAGGGTGGCGCTGTCCGGCGGCACCTTCCACGGCCGCACCACGGGCGAGGAGCGGATGGACCTGGCGGCCTCCTGGCTGGCCGAGCACGACCGGGCGCTGGTGTACACCTACGTCAGCGAGCTGGACGGGGCGGGCCACCGCTTCGGGGTGGACTCCGACGAGTGGCGGATGACCCTGGACGCGGTCGACCGGCTGGCCCGTCGGCTGGCCGAGCAGCTGCCGCCGCGTTCGGCGATGTACGTGACGGCCGACCACGGCATGATCGACATCGCGCCGGAGGACCGGATCGACTTCGACGAGGACTGGGAGCTGGGCGCCGGCGTCGCCCTGCTCGGCGGCGAGGGCCGGGCCCGGCACGTGTACGCGGTGCCGGGGGCCGCGGCCGACGTGCACGCCGTGTGGAGCGAGGTGCTGGGCGACCGGATGTGGGTCGCCACCCGGGACCAGGCGATCGCGGCGGGCTGGTTCGGCCCGGCGGTGGACGAGCGGGTGTACGGCCGGATCGGCGACGTGGTCGCCGCGGCGCGCGACGACATCGCGATCGTCGCCTCCCGCAACGAGCCCGGCGAATCCGCGATGATCGGCCTGCACGGCTCGATGACTCCGGTCGAGCAGTTCGTGCCGCTCCTCGAAGTCCGCGGCTGATCCCTTCCCTTGACTCTTCTGTGCCCGAACTCCCCTGATGTGAAAGGCCTTTGCTCCACCCATGGCTGAACTGGTGTTCTTCTCGGGCACGATGGACTGCGGCAAGTCGACGCTGGCGCTGCAGATGGACCACAACCACACCGCGCGGGGCCGGCAGGGCGCCATCCTCACCCGGAACGACCGGGCGGGCGCCGCGACGATCTCCAGCCGGCTGGGCCTGCGGGCCGAGGCGGTCGAGGTGACGGACGACTTCGACTTCCACGCGCACGTGGTGCACCGGCTCTCGGCGGGCGGCCGGGTGGACTACCTGATCTGCGACGAGGCACAGTTCTTCTCCGCCGAGCAGGTCGACCAGCTGGCCCGGGTGGTGGACGAGCTGGGCATCGACGTCTACACCTTCGGCATCACCACCGACTTCCGCACCCGGCTGTTCCCCGGTTCGCAGCGGCTGATCGAGCTGGCCGACCGGGTGGAGGTGCTGCAGGTCGAGGCGCTGTGCTGGTGCGGGGCGCGAGCGACCCACAACGCCCGTACGGTCGGCGGGGTGATGGTGGTCGAGGGCGCCCAGGTGGTGATCGGCGACATCTCGGTGAGCCAGGACGAGGTCGGGTACGAGGTGCTGTGCCGCCGGCACCACCGCCGCCGGCTGACCGCGGCGACGGCCCGCGCCTCGGTGCTCTCCCCGGACGTGCTGCCCTTCGAGGAGCAGCAGGTCTGACCCCCCAACGTCCGCGCCCGCTACGCCGAGGCCTCCAGCACGGAGAAGTGCCCGCCCTGCGGGTCGGCCAGCCGGGCGGCGCGGCCGTGCGCGGTCTCGTGCGGCTCGACCAGGATCCGGCCGCCGAGTTCCACCGTGTGACGGGCGGTCAGGCTGGCGTCCCGGACGGCGAAGTGGGTGCGCCAGCGCGGTGGGTGGCCGCGCAGGTCGGCGCGGTGCCTGATGCCGGCGACCGGTCGGCCGTGCACCAGCAGCGAGCTCTCGTCCGCTCCGGGCCGGACGGTCCGGTCGAGCACGGCGGCGTAGAAGGCTGCGGCGCCCTCGGTGTCGGGGGTGAGCAGTTCGACCCAGGCCGGTTCGCCGGGTTCGGTGCCGGCCTCCCGGCCGAGGTGTTCCTCGCCCTGCCAGAGGCCGAAGACGGCGCCGGAGACGTCGGAGGCGATGGCCATCCGCCCGGCGCGCTCGGCCTGCAGGGGCCCGACGGCGACGGTGCCGCCGCACTCCCGCACCAGCTGGGTGGTGCGGTCGGCGTCGTCCACGGCGAAGTAGGTGGTCCACTGCACCGGGAAGCCGGTGGCGGTGGAGAGGCCGAGGCCGGCGACCGGCGCCCCGTCGAGCTCGGCCCGGACGTAGTCGCCGAGTTGGCCCGGTCCTGGGGTGTAGGTCCAGCCGAGCAGCTCGCCGTAGAAGGCGCGGGCGCCGGGCAGGTCGTCGGTCAGCAGGCTGACCCAGCAGGGCGTGCCCTGGGCCAGTCGGAGTTCCACCGCGGGCAATGCGGGCCTCCTCGTGGGTGGTTGGCGCACGGAAACCTCGTGCGCGAGGGTGATGCTTCCACTCTGGGGGGCGCCCAACCCTCGGGCCGCGCGGAAATCGCGGCAAAGTCCGCACAAAGGGCGGTGGGTCGGCGGCGCTGCGCGACAATGGCCGCCATGACCACCTACAACGACGGTTCCCCGCTGATCTCCGCGGCCGAGCTGGCCGAGGCGCTCGCCTCGGCCCGTCCGCCGGTGCTGCTGGACGTGCGCTACCAGCTGGTCGGCGCCGCGCCGGGCGGCCCGACGGCGGCCGAGGAGTACCGGGCCGGACACCTGCCCGGCGCCCACTTCGTCGAGCTGGACCGGGACCTGGCGGCCCCGCCCGGCGCCCCCGGCCGGGGCGGGCGCCACCCGCTGCCGGACCCGGAGGAGTTCGGCGCGGCGATGCGCGGCTTCGGGGTGAGCGCCGAGCGCCCGGTCGTGGTGTACGACGGCGCGGCCTCGATGGCGGCCGCCCGCGCCTGGTGGCTGTTGCGCTGGGCCGGGCACCGGGAGGTCCGGGTGCTGGACGGCGGCTTCGCGGCCTGGCGGGCGGCGGGGCTGCCGGTCACGGCCGAGCTTCCGGAGGCCGCGGGGGGTGACTTCAAGCCGGTGCCGGGGCAGCTGCCGACGGTGGACGCGGACGGCGCCGCGGCCTGGGCACGCGACGGCCTGCTGCTGGACGCCCGGTCGGGGGAGCGCTACCGGGGCGAGACGGAGCCGGTGGATCCGCGGGCCGGGCACGTCCCGGGCGCGGTGTCGGCGCCGACCGCCGAGAACGTGGGCCCGGACGGCCGGTTCCGTCCGGCCGCCGAGCTCGCGGCCCGCTTCCGGGCGCTGGGCGCGGGGGAGCGGGAGACCGCGGTGTACTGCGGTTCGGGGGTGACGGCCGCGCACCAGATCCTGGCGCTGGAGGTGGCGGGCCTGTCGGCCACGCTGTACCCGGGGTCGTGGAGCGAGTGGTCGAGCGATGACAGCCGTCCGGTGGCGGTCACCGACCAGCCGGGCTGAGACGGACCGGGCCGATACGTACCGGACCGAGACGTGCCGGAGGGGCGGGAGGCCCGGCCTCCCGCCCCTCCGGCGTCGTCTACTCCTGCTTCTTGCGCCGGCTGCCGAAGACGATCTCGTCCCAGCTGGGCACGGTGGCCCGCCGCCCGGGCCGGACGCCGTCCGCCTCGGCCTGCCGGTCGGTGGTGCCGACCAGGCGTTCGCGGTGCGGTGCGACGGCGCGCGGCATCAGGATGTCGGCGTAGGCCGAGCCCGCGCCGACCGCCGGTGCGGCGGCCGCGGCCGGCTCCTCGCTCTCCTCGGCGACCTCGGCGGGCACCGGCTCGATCGGGGTGGGGCCGCCGACGGCGAGGTCGCCGCGGAACGCGGGGACCACGTCGAGCAGGCTGGTCAGCGAGTCCCGGGCGTCGGCGGTGGCCTCCCGCGACTCGCGGACCTCACGGGCCGACATGATGCGGTCGGCGGAGGGCCGGTCGATCATCGGGCGGGGCGGCCGGTCCTGGGGGAGCCGGGCGATCCGCGGGATGAACGGGAAGACCGACTCCTCCTCGCGCTCGACGTTCTCGCCGATCAGCGCGCGGGCCTCGTCGTCGTTGGGCTGGACCAGGCGCCGGGGCGGGTCGTACGTCCACGAGGCGCTGCGGCCCTCGCCGTCGGCCCGGTAGGAGAGGACGACCTCCCAGGTGCCGTCGTCGCGGCGCCAGGAGTCCCAGCGCTCGGTGTCCTTCTCGGCGCCGCGCAGCGCGAGCCGCTCGGCGACGGCCTCGCCGAGCTGCGGGCCGGGGGATTCGCCGTTGCGGCGGATGGCGGTCTTGCGGGCGCGCTCGGCCATGAAGGCGCGCTCGGCGAGGACCGGGCCCTCGAAGCGGCGGACGCGGTCGACGGAGATCCCGGCGGCCTGGGCGACCTCCTCGGCGGAGGCACCGGCTCGTATCCGGGCCTGGATGTCCCGGGGGCGCAGATGGCTCTCGACCTCGATCTCGATCTGGCCGAGGCGCGGCCGGTCGCCGCGGATGGCGGCGCGCAGCCGCTCGTCGATGGGGAGGGTGTACTCCGTGCTGTCGGCAGCCTTGAGCACCAGCCGTGTGCCGTCGTTGCTGACGGCCACAACCCGCAGTTCGGGCACGGTTACCTCCCGGGTGGTGCCTGCCGACGTCACCTGCGTCGCTGCTCCCGTACTGAGTGTGGCCTGCCCGCTCGCGACTGGCCACAACCTTGCTGAGTTCCCCGGCGTGTCGGGCTTACGCCCGGGCACGCCGCTGTGGCACGGTTGCCTTTTTGCCACGTCATCCGTCGACGTCGCGCCTGGGTGTCCCGGCCGTCCTCGCACGCGCAGTGATCGCGACGATCCGGGACGGGCGTCGCCGTGCGTGCCCGTTCCGTGGCTCCTCGTCAAGCTGCCGGTGTAGGCGCAGTCGACAAGTCGACCCAAGGCTCAGGCTTTACGAACAGTACTCCATTCGTGGCATCCGGAGGGGCGGCTCGCCGCTCAAGTCTCCCGCGATTCACGGGAATCTCAAGAGCGCGCGCCTCCGATGGCACACCATCGACGGGGGAACGGTGATCATCTTCACACAATCCGGGCGTGCGGAACCGCATTTTCGTCCCTTGTGTCCTTCTTTGGGCAAGATGGAGTGACTTGTTCGAGGAACAGTCGTACGGACCGAGGGATGTTGATGCCGGAGCGGAGCCCCGCCGAGGAGGGCGGCAAGGAGGAGCGCAGGCGGATCGATCTGAGTGCGGCTCAGGTCGCGGCGAGTGCGCTGGCCGCCGTCGTGGGCGCGCTGTTGGCCTCCGAACTGGGCGTGTACGGAACGATCATGGGCGCGGCGGTGGTGAGCGTCGGGGCCACCACGGGTGGCGCGGTGTTCCAGCACATCTTCAGACGGACCGGTGAACAACTGCGCGAGGCGGTGGACCGCGGGCCGAACCAGACCGCGAACGCGCTGCGGCAGGTGCCGGTCGAGGACGGAACCGCGGTGCGGCCGCCGGAGATCACGGCGGAGTGGAACGAGCCGCAGGTGGTGCGGGCGCGGCGGCGGTGGTCCTGGAAGGGCTACGCGGTGGTGTCCGGGCTGGTGTTCGTGCTGGCGATGACGCCGATCCTGGCGTTCGAACTGGCCACCGGGCAGCCGGTGTCGGCCACGGTCACGGGGCAGTCCGGCAACGGCACCTCCCTCGGCGGTTCGGTGGCGCCCAAGTCCTCCCGGCCGCAGGAGGCTCCGCCGGAGCGGTCGGCCCCGGACGGGGAGCGCGGCTCGGGCGCCACGCCGTCCGGCGGTGCCTCGGCCCCGCCGACCGGGCGGCCGAGCCGGGAGCCGAGCGGCACCCCGAGCGCCGGGGCGGGGACGGCTTCGCCTTCGGCGGGCGCGAGTTCGAGCCCGTCGGCCGGCGCCTCCCCGTCGGCGGGCGGCGGGAAGCCCACCGACGGGACCACCTCGCAGCCGCCCGTACCGGGGGCGGGGCCGACGGTGGCCCCGCCGCCCGCCGGGGCGACGGCGAGCCAGGGCTCCGCGAACCAGGGCTCCGCGAGCCAGGGCTCGGCCGGCTAGGCCCTCTCTTCCGCCTAGGCGCCGAGTACCCGGCGCAGGTAGTCGTTGCCGAAGACTCGCCGCGGGTCGACCTCGTCGCGCAGGGCGGTGAAGTCGCCGAAGTGCGGGTAGACGCCGGCCAGGTAGTCGGCGTCGCGGGTGTGCAGCTTGCCCCAGTGCGGGCGGCCCTGATGGGCGGTCATGAGCTGTTCGACGCCGGTGAAGTAGCCCTGGTCGGCGGTGCCCCGGTAGAGGTGGACGGCGATGTACGCGCTGTCCCGGCCGGAGGCGGTGGAGAGCCAGAGGTCGTCGGCGGGGGCGAAGCGCACCTCGACCGGGAAGCTGACCTTCCAGTCGGAGCGGTCGACCAGGGCCTTCAGTTCGCGCAGCACCTCGCCGACGGCCGCGCGCGGCACCGCGTACTCCATCTCCACGAAGCGGACCTTGCGCGGGCTGGTGAACACCTTGTACGCGGTGTCGGTGTAACTGCGGTCGGACCAGGCGCGGCTGGCGAGCGCGGCGATCGAGGGGACGGAGCGGGGGAAGCGTCGGCCGACCCGGCAGGCGCCCTCCCAGACGGTGTTGGAGAGGAAGTCGTCCTCCAGCCACTCCTTGAACCGGGGCAGCGGGGCGGCCGGACCCTGACTGCGGTTGTTGCGCTTGGTGGAGCAGCGGTCGGTGTGCGGGAACCAGTAGAACTCGAAGTGCTCGTTGACGGCGGTGAGGTCGTCGAGCCGCTCCAGCACCTCGTCGAAGGTCATCGGCTGCTCGTGCGCGGTGAGCAGGAAGGCCGGTTCGACGCCGAAGGTGAGCGCGGTGATCACGCCGAGGGCCCCGAGGCCGAGCCGGGCGCCCTGGAAGAGCCGGGGGTTCTCGGTGGGGGAGCAGCGCTTCACGGAGCCGTCGGCGAGGACGATCTCCAGGGCGCGGATCTGGGCGGCGAGCGAGCCGGAGTCGCGCCCGGTGCCGTGGGTTCCGGTGCTGGTGGCGCCGGCGACGGTCTGGACCTCGATGTCGCCCATGTTGGTGAGGGAGAGGCCCTCGGCGGCGAGGATCCGGTTGAGGCGGTGCAGCGGGAGGCCGGACTCGACGGTGACGGTGCCGGCCTCGCGGTCGATCCCGCGGACGGCGGTGAGCGCCTGCGGGCGGATCTGGACGCCGTCGCCGGCGGAGGCGATCGAGGTGAAGGAGTGGCCGGAGCCGACGGCCTTGACGGTGCGGCCCTGTTCGGCGGCGCGCAGGATCTCCTTGGCCAGTTCCTCCGCGGTGCCGGGGGCGGCGGAGCGGGCCGGCTCGGCGCTCTGGTTGCCGGCCCAGTTGGTCCACCGGGTGCGGGTCGCGGTACTGGCCTGGGGCATTGCGCTGCCTCCTGCTCCGGGGCCGAACGGGTCGGCGCGGTCCGGGGCGGCGCGGCCGCCCTACCCGCGGGTAGGGCCACGGGTAGGGCGAGAGATTAGTCAGTTCACCGTTCGACGTCTACGGGTCGACCGGCCCCGTCGGCGCCCTCGCCGGCGGGCTGCTCGGCGGCCAGTCCGGCGCGCAGCCAGCCGAGTCCGGCGAGGGCGGTGACCACGCCGAGGACGCCGGCGGCCAGCGGCACCCAGTAGCCGGCGGCGGCGCCGGAGGCGTCCACCACCCAGCCGCCGGCCGAGGAGCCGAAGGCGACGCCCACGGCCAGCCCGGTGGTGGTCCAGGCCATGCCCTCGGTGAGCTGTGCGGCCGGGACGAGCCGCTCGACCAGGGCCATCGCGGAGATCAGGGTGGGGGAGATGGCGAGGCCGGCGACCAGCAGGGCGCCGCCGGCCGCGACCAGTCCGCCGATGCCGTGCACGGTGGAGGCCACGACCAGGATCGGGACCATGCTGAGCGCCATCATCACGACGCCCACGACGAAGCGGTTGGACAGCGGGCTCCTGAGCTTGAGCGCCCCGTAGACGATCCCGGCCAGGCCCGAACCGAGGGCCCAGACGGCGAGGACGACGCTGGAGAGCCCCTTGTGGCCCTGGGCGTCGGCGAAGGCGACGGTGACGATCTCGACCGAGCCGAAGATCGCCCCGGTGGCGACGAAGGTGAGCACCAGGACGACCAGGCCGCCGTTGAGGATGGCACTGCCGCCGCTGCGCGCGGCGGCCGGGTGGACCGGCGGCTCGGTGCGGCGCTGGGCGGTGAACAGGGCGATGCCGACGGAGAGGGCGATGACGGCCACCAGCAGGCCGGCCTCGGGGAAGAGGTTGGTGGCCAGGCCGATCGCGACGATCGGGCCGACGATGAAGCAGACCTCGTCGACGACGGCCTCGAAGGAGTACGCGGTGTGCAGCTTGGCGGGCTCGTCGCGGTAGAGGTGGGCCCAGCGGGCGCGGACCATGGCGCCCGCGCTGGGCATCACACCGAGCCCGATCGCGAAGACGAAGAGCATCCACGAGGGCGCGTGGAAGTGCGCGCTGAGCAGCAGTCCGGCCGCGGCGGCGACGGTCAGTGCGGTGGCCGGGAGGGCGACCCGGCGCTGCCCGCGCCGGTCGACCAGCCAGGAGACTCCCGGGCCGAGCGCCGCGGCGGCGATCGCCATGGAGGCTTGGACCGCGCCCGCCAGCCCGTAGGACCCGGTCAGCTGGGACAGCATGGTCACGATGCCGATGCCGGCCATCGAGATCGGCAGGCGGGCTATGAACCCTGAGGACGAGAAGGCCAGGGTGCCCGGGGAGGCGAAGATCTGGCGGTAGCTGGACAGCACGGGGGAGCTCCGTGGGAGTAAGGAACGAGGCTGGCTAACACAGCTTACGTACCTTGGCAAACGGTATTTTCCGGACACCTGCGCGGCCACCGCGCCGGTCTCCGGCCCCTCAATGGCAGGATCGGTGCCATGTCCGACGCGCGCAAACCCTCCTCCTCCGGCGCCGCTCCGTACGACGCCCTGCTGCTGCTGTCCTTCGGCGGGCCCGAGGGCCCCGAGGAGGTCGTCCCCTTCCTGGAGAACGTCACCCGCGGCCGCGGGATCCCCAAGGAGCGGCTGAAGGAGGTGGGCAAGCACTACTTCCTGTTCGGCGGGGTCAGTCCGATCAACGAACAGAACCGCGAGCTGCTCGCCGCGCTGCGCAAGGACTTCGCCGAGCACGGCCTGGACCTGCCGGTGTACTGGGGCAACCGGAACTGGGCGCCCTACCTGGTCGACACCCTGCGGGAGCTGGCCGCCGACGGCCACCGCCGGATCGCCGTGCTCGCCACCAGCGCCTACGCCGGCTACTCGGGCTGCCGCCAGTACCGGGAGAACCTCGCCGACGCGCTGGCCGCCCTGGCCGAGGAGGGCGGACCCGCCCTGCGGGTCGACAAGCTGCGGCACTTCTACAACCACCCCGGCTTCGTCGAGCCGATGATCGACGCCACCCTGGCCGCGCTGGCGCGCCTGCCGGAGGCCGTCCGGGCCGGCGCCCGGCTGGCGTTCACCACCCACTCCATCCCGGACACCATGGCCGAGGCCTCCGGGGCCCCGGACGACCCGGCCCGCGGCACCCCGGGCGGGGCGTACGTCGCCCAGCACCTGGAGGTGGCCCGGCTGGTCGTCGCGGCCGTCGCCGAGCGCACCGGCGTCGCCGACCGGCCCTGGCAGCTGGTGTTCCAGAGCCGCAGCGGGGCCCCGCACACCCCGTGGCTGGAACCGGACATCTGCGACCACCTGGAGGCACAGCACACCGAGGGCGCGCCGGCCGTGGTGATGGTCCCGATCGGCTTCGTCTCCGACCACATGGAGGTCAAGTACGACCTCGACACCGAGGCGGTGGCCAAGGCCGCCGAGCTCGGCCTGCCGGTGGCCCGCGCCGCCACCGTCGGTGCCGACCCCCGGTTCACCGCCGCCGTGCGCGAGCTGGTCCTGGAACGGGCCGCCACCGAGCGCGGCGAGCCGGTGACCCGCTGCGCCCTCGGCGCGCTCGGCCCCAGCCACGACGTGTGCGCGGTGGCCTGCTGCCCCAACCCGCGCGCCCCGCGGCCGGCCGCCGCCGAGCGCTGACCGTCCGCCCCGCCGTACCGGAGGAGAATCCCGTGACCGCCCCCGCCCAGCCCGACGACCGGCTCCTCGACGACCTGCTGGACGTCGCCCTGGACGCGGCCCGGCAGGCCGGCGTCCTGCTGCGCGACGGCCGCCCCGCCGACCTCGGCGTCGCCGGCACCAAGAGCAGCCCGGTCGACGTGGTCACCGAGATGGACCTCGCCTCCGAGAAGCTCCTGCTGGAGCTGATCGGCGACCGCCGCCCCGCCGACGGCTACCTCGGCGAGGAGGGCGCCGAGCGGTCCGGCACCAGCGGGGTGCGCTGGGTCGTCGACCCGCTCGACGGCACCGTCAACTACCTGTACGGGCTGCCCTCCTGGGCGGTCAGCGTGGCCGCCGAGGTGGACGGCCGGGCGGTCGTCGGCGTGGTGTACGCACCGGCCCGCGAGGAGCTGTTCCACGCCGTGCTGGGGCGCGGCGCCCGGCTGAACGGCCGCCCGCTCTCGGCCCGCCCGGCCCCGCCGTGGGGCCAGGCACTGGTCGCCACCGGCTTCAACTACGTCCAGTCGGTGCGGGTGCGCCAGGCCGAGGTGCTGCTGGCGCTGATGCCGGAGGTGCGGGACGTCCGGCGGGGCGGGGCGGCCGCCGTCGACCTGTGCGACGTGGCCGCCGGGCGGCTGGACGGCTACTACGAGCGCGGCCTCGCCCCCTGGGACCGCGCGGCCGGGTGCCTGATCGCCACCGAGGCCGGCGCCCTCACCGGCGGCCGTCCCGGGCACGGGCCGGACCGCGAGCTGACCGTGGCCGCCGCCCCCGGCGTGTACGAGCCGCTGCAGGAGCGCCTGGCCGCGCTGCGCGCCTGGGCGGACTGACCGGTTCCGGCCCGGTTCCGGCCGGAACCGGGCCGGGCACCCGGCTCCGGGCCGGCCGACCCGTACGGCTCCGGACCGGCGCAGGGCAGGCCGGCGCCGGCCCGGACATGCGAAGAGCCCTGGCATACGGGGGATGCCAGGGCCTGGTTTTTCGCACGGCCCCCGCAGGGCCGCAGGTGCCGGAGGACCGGCGACGGGTCGGGTCAGGCAGCGGTGCGGTGGCGCTCCAGCACCGTGTCCACGCCGTGCTCGGCGGCGAGTCGGCGGAGGTCGTCCAGCTCGGACTGCTCCACCTCGGCGAGGAACTCGTCCCCGGCCTGGATCGCGCGGTGCAGGTCCTGCTCGGCGTTGGCTATGCGCTGCAGGATTCCGGCCTTGAAGGCGTCCATACGGGCCCCCTTACTGTGTCGGACGTGCACGGTCGTGCGTTCTCCGCCCCGAGGAGGTCCAGCCGGTGAAAGCGCCCCGGCCGACGGGTGGTGGCTCTCCGGTCGGGCGCGGAGACGGCCCTTCGGCCGCTCCCGGTGATGTCCCAGCCCCAGGGCCGGCGCGGATGAACGCACGGCGGGTGGGTGCGATCGACCAAGGGCCAGATCGCGGGTGTGCAGCTGTCCTCCCCGCCGAGGGGGCCGGGAAACCTCCCGGCGGAAGAAAGTTGCCCGTGTCACAGTCCAAGCGGAGTGGTGCTGACACGAACGGTCACCGGCGCCGCCCCGGGGCCCTTGCCCGACTGGCAGCTTATCGCTGCTTTACCGCAGGACCAGGCAGGATGGAGGCACCGTCGGAGCCGTGCGTCCGCTTCCGGGGCCGGCCTGGAGAAGGGACAACGACCGTGCGGGTTCTCGTCGTCGAGGACGAGCAGCTGCTTGCCGAGGCCGTCGCGACCGGCCTGCGCCGCGAGGCGATGGCCGTCGACGTGGTGTACGACGGGGAGGCCGCGCTCCAGCGCATCGCGGTCAACGACTACGACGTGGTGGTCCTGGACCGCGACCTCCCGCTGGTCCACGGCGACGACGTCTGCCGCAAGGTGGTCGAGCAGGGCCTGGCGACCCGGGTGATCATGCTGACCGCCTCCGGCGACATCAGCGACCGCGTCGAGGGCCTGGAGATCGGCGCGGACGACTACCTTCCGAAGCCGTTCGCCTTCAGTGAACTCGTCGCCCGCGTCAGGGCGCTGGGTCGCCGCGCGACCGTCCCGCTGCCCCCGGTGCTGGAGCGGGCCGGCATCTCGCTCGACCCCGGCCGGCGCGAGGTGATCCGCGAGGGACGCACCGTCCAGCTCGCCCCCAAGGAGTTCGCCGTCCTGGAGGTGCTGATGCGGGCCGGCGGAGCGGTCGTCTCCGCCGAGCAGCTGCTGGAGAAGGCCTGGGACGAGCACACCGACCCGTTCACCAACGTCGTGCGCGTCACCGTGATGACGCTGCGCCGCAAGCTCGGCGACCCGCCGGTGATCGTCACCGTGCCGGGCTCCGGCTACCGGATCTGACCGCCGGGATCCGCCGGACTCCCCCTCGAGGAGGGGCCCGACCCCCGGGATTCCACCACCCCGCGCCCGCCCCGGCGGACGCCCCGAGAGGACGATCATGACCACCCCGCCCCCGGCCGGCGGGGCCTCCGGCGCGCCCGCCGGCGGCCCGCGCGCCGTCCCGCCCAAGCCCGTGCACCCGCCGCGCTCGGCCCGGTCCCAGCAGACCTACGTCCCCGGTGACGGCGTGCTCGCCTGGCTGCCCTTCCGCCCCACCATCCGGATGCGGCTCACCCTGCTCTACGGCGGGATGTTCCTGATGGCCGGCGTGGTGCTGCTGCTGGTGATGTACTTCTTCGTCCAGCAGGCGCTCCAGGAGGTCGGCCAGCCGCACCTGCTGCTCAACGGGTCGGGCATCTCGGTGCGGACCCCGGACAACCTCACCCTCAACAGCCAGTCCGCGCTCGACCAGTGGCTGAACGACTACAAGGCCTTCCAGGCCAGCCAGGCGCTCAACACCCTGCTCCGCAAGCTGCTCACCGTCCTCGTCTGCCTCGCCGTGATCGCCTTCGCGGCCGGCTACGCGATGGCGGGCCGGGTGCTGCGCCCGCTCGGCCGGATCACCCGCACCGCCCGCGACGTCGCCTCCTCCGACCTGCACCGCCGGATCGAGCTGGACGGCCCGGACGACGAGCTCAAGGAACTCGCCGACACCTTCGACGACATGCTGGACCGGCTGGACCGCTCCTTCGACTCCCAGCGCCGCTTCGTCGCCAACGCCTCGCACGAGCTGCGCACCCCGCTGGCGATCAACCGGACCCTGCTGGAGGTCCAGCTCTCCGACCCGGCCGCCTCGCCCGACCTGCAGCAGCTCGGCAAGACCCTGCTGGCCACCAACGAGCGCAGCGAACAGCTGGTCGAGGGCCTGCTGCTGCTCGCCCGCAGCGAGAACGAGCTGACCGACCGCCGCCCGGTGGAGCTGTCCGAGGTGGCCACCCGGGCGCTGGAACAGACCAGGGCCGAGGCGGACAAGCGCGAGGTCGAGCTGCGCTCGAAGCTCGATCCGGCCGTGGTCGCGGGCAACGGCGTGCTGCTGGAACGGCTCGCGCTCAACCTGCTGCAGAACGCCGTCCGGTACAACACCGCGGGCGGCTGGGTCGAGCTGTCCACCGCCGTGGTGCCGGGCGGCGGCGAGCTGGTGGTCTCCAACACCGGCCCGGTGGTGCCGGGCTACGAGCTGGAGCACATCTTCGAGCCGTTCCGCCGGATCAAGGGCGCCGACCGCACCCGCAGCGACAAGGGGGTCGGGCTCGGCCTGTCCATCGTCCGCTCTGTGGTGCGGGCCCACGGCGGCACCGTCGAGGCCACCCCGCGCTCCGGCGGGGGCCTCACCATGCGGGTTCGCATCCCCTCGCCGTAGCGCCGGCCGCCCCGTTCCGTGGGCGACCGTTCCCAGCCGCCCCCGTCAGGCCGTCAAGACGACATAAGGCCTGGCGGGGGCGGCTTGTCATTTCCGGTCCGAGCAACTTACGGTGTCGTAACCTACGCAACCGTAAGTGCGTCGGTCGGCGCCCCGCCGATGTCCGCACGACGACTGCCCGCCCAACGCGCCCGTCCCGCGCGTGCCGTCCCCCAGGAGCAAGACCGTGACCATCGCCCCTGTGCAGAGCAGCACCTCGCTCGGATCGAGCGGCTGGACCGACGCGCGGCTGATCCTGGCCCTCGAAGAGGTCGTGGAGAAGGAGCTCAACCGCCACCTGGGCGTCGCCAAGGAGTGGATGCCGCACGAGTTCGTGCCGTGGAGCCAGGGCCGCGACTTCGACGGCGTGCTGGGCGGCGAGGCCTGGTCGATCGAGCAGTCGCAGGTGACCGCGCTGGGCCGGGTCTCGCTGGTGGTGAACCTGCTGACCGAGGACAACCTCCCCAGCTACCACCACGAGATCGCGACCATGTTCGGCCGCGAGGGCGCCTGGGGCACCTGGGTGCACCGCTGGACGGCCGAGGAGGGGCGCCACGGCATAGCCATCCGCGACTTCCTGCTCGCCACCCGGGCCGTCGACCCGGTGGAGCTGGAGCGGGCCCGGATGAACCACATGTCCGAGGGCTTCGAGTCCGACAACGCGCACAGCATGCTGCACTCGGTCGCGTACGTGGCCTTCCAGGAGCTCGCCACCCGCATCGCGCACCGCAACACCGGCAAGTACGCCGGCGACCCGCTGTGCGAGCAGCTCCTGGCGAAGATCGCCAACGACGAGAACCTGCACATGGTCTTCTACCGGAACCTGCTCAAGGCCGCCCTGGAGATCGCCCCGGACCAGGCCATGCGGGCCATCGCCGACGTGGTCACCGGTTTCCGGATGCCCGGCCACGGGATCCCCGGCTTCGAGCGCGCCGCCGCCCAGATCGCCCTCGGCGGGGTGTACAACCTGCGCATCCACCACGACGACGTGCTGCAGCCGGTGCTGCGCAAGCTCAAGGTGATGGAGATCGACGGCCTGGGCCCCGAGGGCGTGCTGGCGCAGAACGAGCTGGGCGTCTTCCTGGACGGGCTGGACGCGCAGGCGCGGAAGTTCGAGGAGCGCCAGGCCGCGCTGCTCGCCCGGCGGGCGGCCCGCCGCGGCGCCGAGTAGGGCGCCGCGCGGGGCGGTCGGAGTGGGTGGATTTTCCGTGGTTTGCCCCGGAAGATTCTGAACGTGACCAAGCTCACACCGTGTCGCTCCACGATGTCGGGCGACCCCGGAGAGTGATCACTCATCCGGGGGTGTCGATTGCGTTCCGTGACCGGATTTCACCCCCGGAAGGGCCCGTCGGATCGGCTGCCATCCCTGGTGGTCAAGGGTTTCCGTGAGTACCCGCACCATCGGTGCTCACTGTGCGTGGTCGATTTGCCGGGCCCGGGGAGGGGCGGTGATTCCCCAGCGTGAGGCCTTCGGCGAGCGCGAGGATCACCCCGATGGAGGCCCGGCTGAGTGTCGATTGAGTAACAGGGCTTGAAGTAAGGCAAAATCTCCGCCTCGGGTCGGGCACAAGACCGACCCCCCATGCGTTACGTGCGCTGGAGATACCGCACACACCGCACAAACCCGGAGGGGGAGAGCGAAAAATGGCAACCGACTACGACACCCCACGCAAGACCGACGATGACGTCAACGAGGACAGCATCGAGGAACTCAAGGCTCGGCGGAACGACAAGGGCACCAGCTCCGTCGACGTCGACGAGTTCGAGGCGGCCGAGGGCCTGGAGCTCCCCGGCGCCGACCTCTCGAACGAGGAGCTCGCCGTCCGCGTCCTGCCGAAGCAGGCCGACGAGTTCACCTGCATGAGCTGCTTCCTGGTGCACCACCGCAGCCAGCTCTACAGCGAGAAGAACGGCAACCCGATCTGCCGGGACTGCGGCGCCTGAGCACCGCGGCGGTCAGGGCCCGGTGCCCGCGGCTCCCGCGGGACCGGCACACCGCTCCTTCCGGCCCCGGGCAGCGGGGCCGGACGGCAGTTCCGCGGGCGGTCCGTCCGGACGGCCCCGGCAGGACGGAGCCGGCCGACGCGTCGGCCGGCACAAAGTCGTAGGGACGGTCCCGCAGCAGCGGAACCGTCCCTCTCCGTTTCTCCGGCTCTCCCCGGACCCTCCGGCCTCCGGGGCCCTCGTGCGCGCGCCCTCAGGTGCGGGCGCCGCGCCGGGCCTCCTCCAGCGCCTCCGCCAGCTTCATCGGCGAGCGGGTCGACAGGTACAGGTACGGCGTCGGGTCGGCGGGGTCGCTCACCTCGACCCGCAGGGCCGTCGGGACGTAGCTGCGCAGCAGCATGAAGGCGCGCGGATCGGCCTTCGGGCCGCGCCAGGCCGTCGCCTCGGCGGGGCTCAGCGCCTGCGAGGTGCCGAGCGCGTCCACCGGGATCCGGGCCGGTCCGGCCACCAGCGAGCCCTGGACCACACGGATCCGGGCCGAGCCGTAACTGCTGACCGCGACGGCGCCGGCGGCGATGCCGACCACCAGCCCGACCAGCGCGGCCGGGCCGCTGACCCGGATCAGGATCAGCGCGAGCGTGAGGCCCACCGCGACCGGGAGCAGCCACCAGGAGCGCGGCACCGTGAGGCGTTCGTCGTACATGCCCCCCATTGTGGGCGCCCTGACGCCCGGCGCGGGACGCCACCCCCACCGGAGGCCTTGCTACCCCTGGGTAGGGTTGGGCGGCGTGACCGGTACGACTGCCCCCAGCACCCCCACCGACCGGCCGGCGCCCGCGATGCCGCCGACCCCGACCACTCCGCCGCCGGACGCCGTCCTGCCGGAGCGCGCCCCCGGGGCGCCCGCCCCCGGCACCCGGCTCGGCTCCCACTACGAGCACTGCTTCGGCTGCGGCCCGCAGCACCCCGGCGGCCTGCGGATCGACGCGATCGCCGGCGAAGGGCTCGACGTCACCGCCGAGTTCACCGTCCGGGACGTCCACCAGGGCGGCCCCGGCCTGGCCCACGGCGGCGTGCTGACCACGGCCATGGACGAGACCCTCGGCACGCTCAACTGGCTGTTGCAGGCCCCCGCCGTGACCGGCCGGCTGGAGACCGACTTCCTCTCCCCGGTGCCCGTCGACTCCGTGCTGCACCTGCGCGCCTGGGTCACCGGCGTGCACGGACGCAAGATCTACAGCGCCGCCGAGGCGCGCATCGGCGGCCCGGACGGACCGGTCGCGGTCCGTGCGCAGGCCCTCTTCATCCAGGTGAAGCTGGAACACTTCACCACGCACGGTCGTCCCGAGGACATCGAGAAGGTCCTCGACGACCCGGATCTGATGAAGCGCGCACGAGCCTTTGAGGTGAACCCTTGAGCGATACCCCCCGCCCGCAGCTGGACGTCCTGATCAAGCGCATCGACCCCGAGCTGCCGCTGCCCGCCTACGCGCAGCCCGGGGACGCCGGCGCCGATCTGCGCACCACCGTCGACGCCGAGCTGGCCCCGGGGGAGCGGGCGGTCCTGCCCACCGGCATCGCCGTCGCCCTCCCGGACGGCTACGCGGCCTTCGTCCACCCCCGGTCCGGGCTGGCAGCTCGTTGCGGAGTTGCTCTCGTGAACGCCCCGGGGACGGTCGATGCCGGGTACCGTGGAGAGATCAAGGTGATCGTCGTCAATCTGGACCCGCGCGAGGGGGTCAGCTTCCGCCGAGGGGACCGGATCGCCCAGCTGGTGATCCAGCAGGTCGAGAAGGCCCGCTTCCACGAGGTGGCGGAGTTGCCTGGGTCGGCACGCGCCGAGGGCGGGTTCGGGTCGACCGGTGGCCACGCCGCGGTCTAGCATTCCCGCGGCCTCGCAGGAAGCCGAGCAGGTATTCGCATCGGTCTTGGACCGGGAAGGACAGTGACCGTGTTCCGTCGTCGCCAGAAGAGCGAGGACGCTGTCGAGCAGCTCGCCGACGACGCCATCAGCGCCGACGAGACGGCCGATGACGTCGAAGGTTCCGCCGAGAGCGAGAACGTGACCGAGCTGGACCCGGCCGACAGGGTCGGCCTGCCGCCGGCCCCGCGGCCGGACGGTCCGTGGGACCACTCCGAGCTGGAGAACCCCGAGGAGGGGCGAGTCGACCTCGGGGGTCTGCTGGTCCCCGGTGTCGAGGGCATGGAGCTGCGCGTCGAGGTCGCCGGTGACGCGATCGTGGCGGCGACCCTCGTGCTCGGCAACAGCGCCATCCAGCTCCAGGCCTTCGCGGCCCCCAAGTCCGAGGGCATCTGGGGGGAGGTCCGGGAGGAGATCGCCAACGGCATCACCTCGCAGGGCGGCCTCATCGAGGAGGAGGAGGGCCCGCTCGGCTGGCACCTCCGCGCCCAGGTCCCGGTGCAGCTGCCGGACGGCACCCAGGGTGTGCAGCTGGTGCGGTTCGTCGGCTGCGACGGCCCGCGCTGGTTCCTGCGCGGTGTGATCTCGGGCCAGGCGGCGGTGCAGCCGGAGATGGCCGGGATCCTCGAGCAGGTCTTCCGCCAGACGGTCGTCGTGCGCGGCGAGGCCCCCATGGCCCCCCGCGACCCGATCGTGCTGAAGCTTCCCGAGGACGCCCAGATGGTGGCCGACGGTGGCGGGGCGGCCGCCACCGCCGGCGAGGGCGACAGCCGTTTCGGCGGCGCCTCGCTCGACCCGTTCGCCCGCGGCCCGGAGATCACCGAGGTCCGCTGACGGCTTGATCGCCCCCGTCCGGGACTCCCGGACGGGGGCGATTTGCATGTGGCGGGTCGGTCCCCGTACAGTTCCGGAGTCGCCGCGGGAGACCGGGGCGACAAAGCGGAAAGCGAATCCGATGAAGGAAACTCCGGGAAAACGGAGCGGAAAACATCTGATAAGCTGGAAACACGAAAGAACGAAGCCCGGAGGGTCCGCTGGAAGGCGGTCCGAAGGAAGCGTCCGTTCCTTGAGAACTCAACAGCGTGCCAAAAGTCAACGCCAGATATGTTGACATCCCCGGCCTCGA
>NZ_JBIWJF010000024.1:0-124430 GCF_044764985.1 Kitasatospora sp. NPDC093550 | reverse complement strand
CGCGGGGGGGGGGGGGTTTGGGGGGGGGGGGGGGGGGCGCTGGGGGGGGGGGGGGGGGGGGGGGGGGCCGGGGGCGCCCCCCCCCCCCCCCGAGTGCCGCTCGGCCGGCCGCCTCGGGCTCCGCGAGCGCCGCCGCTCAGCCGGCCGCCGCGGGCTCCACGAGGGCCACGATCCGCGGCGGGGCGGTGCTGACCGCCGCGACGGCGGCGCCGTGCTCCGGGTCCGTCCAGTCGATCAGGTGCAGGTCCTCGTACCGGCTGCGCAGGGGGGCGCCCGGCGGCACGGCGAGCGGCAGGGTGGAGAGGTCGATCCCGCCGAGGGTGTCCAGGGTGGCCCGACCGATCTTGATCAGCGACTCCTTGCGCACCCACTGCCGCAGGAACGCCCGGTCCGGCTCCGGGGCCGCCTCCACGGCGGCGAGTTCGGCCGGGGCCAGCACCCGACGGGCGACCGCGCGCAGCGAGCCGCCCCGCGCGGACAGCTCCACGTCCACGCCGACCGGCCGGTACCCGGCGCCCGCGGCGACCACGCCCCGGGTGTGCGAGAGGCTCACGTGCACCTCGGGGTGGTCCGGCAGGTACGGCTTGCCGTGGTCGGCGAGACCGCAGTCCGGGCACTGCTGGGCGAGCACCAGACCGGCCACCGGGACGCCGAGCAGCCGGGCGGCGCAGAGCCGGACCAGCAGGTGTCCGGCGGTGAAGTCGATCCGTCCGGACTCGTGCCGGAAACGCCCGGCGCGCTCCTGTTCGAGGGCGGTCAGCAGGTGCTCGCCCACCTCGGGGTGCCGCAGCACGGCGTCGGCGGAGGCGACGGCGACGATCGGCGCGCCCCGGTCGCCGCCGTCGTCGCGGTGGTCCTCGCTGTGGTCCTCGCTCTGGATCCGGCCCTCGGTGGTCATGGCTCCAACCTAGGGCCTCGCGGGCAGGGGAGCGTACCCGGGAGATCGCTGCGCCGTCCGTGTGGATTCCGGGTCCGATCTGAAGGTCCATAAGGTGGGAATCATCCCTCGTGAGGTTGGATGTCCCGAATTTGTGGGATCGGCAGCAGATAACACGGAACGCGGCAGGTCGTTCGGCCTGCCCTTTTCTCTGCGCGGAGGAATTGTCGATGGATCAGGCCACCGGTTCACCGGATCACAGAACGACCGTCGTGAGCGCCCCCGTCACCCGAGGCCGGCGCGCCGTACGGGTGGCGGTGGCGACCGTCGTCGCCGGACTGCCGCTGGCGGCCGTGCTGACGGTCGGTTCGGCCGCTCCGCTGGCCCCGCCGCTCGGCGCCTGCGGCGGGCCCGACTGCCCCGCCACCTGGCCGTCGCCGAACAACGGCGACTTCACCGGGCGCGACACCACCATCAACGTCTTCACCGGCGGCGACTACACCGTGAAGGGCCGCGCCGCCGAGGCCGAGGGCAAGATCGTCACGCTGGGGAAGCTGACCGTCGACAAGAACGGCGGCGGTGTCTACAACATGGGCGTCGTCGGGGTCGGCTCGCGCGTGCCACCGCCCAACGGCAGCGACTTCGTGACCACCGGCGGCAAGGTCGACGTCAAGTCCGGCAACAGCATCCTGATCGGCGGCAGCGACTCGAAGGGCCAGGCCTTCGGCAACCTCCGCCACGCGGACACGGTGACGGGCACCGTCGCCATCGACCCCACCGGCCGGTCGATCCAGGACTCCGACGCCGCCGCGCCGTACCAGGACGTCCTGGCCCGGATCGAGGAGGTCTCCGCCTGCGTCGGCCGGTCCGCCCCGACCGGGCAGGTCACGATCGCCTTCGGCACGGCGACCTTCACCGGCGACGGGACCAGCAGGCGGCAGGTCTTCAACGTCACCGAGAACCTCGCCTCGCCCACCGGCGGACAGATCGGCCTGGCCTTCACCGGCATTCCGGCCGGCGCCACCGTCGTGGTGAACATGCTCGGGGACAACCCGATCATCAACACCTACACGGGCACCGGTCTGGCGGGCGACCAGACCACCGGGATGCGCTCCAAGCTCCTCTACAACTTCCCGACCGCGCGCTCGGCCCAGATCCTCGGCAGCGCCCAGTTCCAGGGCTCGGTACTGGCCGGCGACCGCGGCGGCGTCACGACCATCGCCCAGGCGGGGATGAACGGCCGGGTGTACCTGGCCGGTGACCTGATCCACACGGGGACGGGCGGCTACGAGATCCACAGCTACCCGTTCGACGGGGACCTGCCGGAGTGCGGAGTGCCGAGCCCGTCGCCCACCTCCTCCTCGCCCTCGCCGTCCACGTCGCCGTCGCCGTCGCCGTCGCCGACGCCGACGTCCTCCAAGCCCACCTCGCCGTCGCCGAGCCCGACGTCTTCCAAGCCCACCTCGCCGTCGCCGACCCCGACGTCCCCGAGCCCGACGTCCTCCAAGCCCATCTCACCGTCCCCGAGCCACCACTCGCCGTCGGCCAGTGCGTCGTCGTCCAGCGCGCACCCGGCCCCGACCAGCGACCATCCGACCGGGCACCCCAGCAGCCACCACCACGGTGGTGGCGGTGAGCTGCCGTCCACCGGCGCGGGCAACGCCCCGGTGGTCTTCGGCCTCGCGGGCGTCGGCCTGCTCGGCCTCGGCGGTCTGGCCGTGATGGCCGCCCGCCGGCGCGGTCGCCACAGCTGAGGCGGGACCGGCTGAACGCCTGAACGCCTGGACGCCTGGACGCCCACCAGCTCAACGCCCACCAGCTGAACAGCCAGCCAGCGGCCCAGGCCGCCCGGGTCCACCCGACCGGGCGGCCCGTGCCGTTCCCGGGCTCCGCGCCTAACGGGAGGGAAGGGGGATTCCGCCGGGCCCGCCTGGCCCGCCTGGCCCGCCGGGCGGGTTCAGTGCGGGCCCGGGTAGTGGGCGAGGCCGGTGGTGAGGAGGCCGAAGGCCCGTTCCACCGCCGTTTCGACCCGGGGTCGCACCTGCTCGGCCGGTTCGCCGGCCACCATGGCGCGCCGGATCTCGCCGAGCACCGCCCGGTGGGCGCCGGCGATGGCCCCGGCCAGGACGCGGGGGAGCGGGTCGTCGTCGGCGGCTCCCGACTCGTCGGCCAGGACGGCCGCCAGCGCGGCCTCGGCCCGTTCGCCGAGTTCCAGCAGCCGGGCGCGCAGGGCCGGGCTGTCGGTGACGATCCGCCAGAAGGCGGCCATCCCGGGGTTGAGCCCCACGGTCGGTTCGCCGTCCGCGATCGCGGTCAGCAGGTCGGTCCGGACGGCGTCCGCTGCGGAGACGCCGGTGGGGCGGCGGCGGACCACCTCGGCCAGGTGGGCGACCACGGCGTCCTGCCGGTCGAAGAACAGGTCCTCCTTGGTCGGGAAGTAGTTGAAGACGGTGTTCGGCGAGACCCCGGCGGCCCGGGCCACCTCGACCACCGTGACCCGGTCGAAGCCGCGCTCGGCGAACAGGCCCATGGCGGTGTCCGCCAGGAGTTCCCGGGTCTGCTGCTTCTTGAGTTCACGAAGTCCCATGGCGGAATCCTACGCAGAACCATGGAGTCACACCAAACTTGCAGTGACACCAAAAATATCCGCTACGGTGTCGGCATGACCTTCACCTTCGGCATCTATCCCGGCGGCGCGCTCGGTGACGACACCGGCTTGCTCCTGCCCGTCCGCCCCGACGACCCGGCGCGGATCATCGAGGCCCTGCGCGAACTCCAGGGCGGGGCACCCGAGTTCCTGGTCCGGGCCTACCGTTCCTACGCCGATCCGGGGCGTGCCCCCGAGCGGCCGGAGCAGTACGCCGGCGAGGGGCGGAAGCTGGACCTGGTCCTCCAGTACCGGGACCGCAGCGGGCGGTTGGCGGGCTGGCTGGACTTCGTCCGGCGCACCGTGCGGACCGAGGGGCACCGCGTCGCCCTGCTCCAGATCTGCGAGGAGCCCAACCTCGACCTGCCGCCCGTGGACGGCGGCGTCCCGAACGTCCGCCGGGCGCTGGTGGAGGGCGTGGTCGCGGCCAAGGAGGAAGCGCTCGCCCACGGGTACGGGGAGCTGGCCGTCGGCTTCAACGCGGTGCCGTCCTTCGACCCCGCGGACACCTTCTGGTCCGAGCTCGGCGAGCTCGCCGACGAGCGCTTCCACCGCGCCCTGGACTACGTCGGGCTGGACTTCTTCCCGGACGTCTTCCGGCCCGTCCCGCCGGACCGACTGGCCGACGCGGTGAGCGCGGTGGTCGCCGCGTTCCGGCGGGAATGGCTGCCCCGGGCGGGCATCGGGCCGGACGTTCCGCTGCGGGTCTGCGAGAACGGGTGGCCCACCGGCCCCGGGCGGAGCGAGGCGCGGCAGGCCGAGGTGGTCGAGGAGCTGGTCCGGACGGTCGCCGGACTCTCCGCCGAACTCACCGTCACCGGCTACGCGTTCTTCGCCCTGCGGGACGCCGACAGCGCCGGCCCGGGGCTGTTCCACCACTTCGGCCTGCTGCGCGACGACTACACGCGCAAGCCGGCCTTCGAGGTCTACCGCCGACTGGTCGGAGAACTGACCAGGTAGGAGCGTCGGTTCGCGGCGAAGGAGCGGTCCACCGTACGGCGCCGGGCGGCGACGGCGTCGACCGGTCCGCCGACCGCCCGGCCGGCCGGGGCGACGACCGGCTCACCGACGTCCTGTCGGAGCCCGTCGGCCGCCTCGGCCCGGTCGGCCGTGCGCTCAGGTCACCTCGCCCCGGCGGGAGAAGCGCTCCGCCCGCCACTCGCCGCTCGCCAGCACCTCGGCCAGCTGCCGGGCGGCGTCCCAGACCTCGGTGTACGAGAGGTAGAGCGGGGTGAAGCCGAAGCGCATCAGGTCCGGGGCGCGGAAGTCGCCGATCACCCCGCGCTCGATCAGCGCCTGCACCACCGGGTAGCCGTCGGAGTGCCGCAGCGCGACCTGGCTGCCGCGCCGGGCGTGCTCGCGGGGGGTCACCACCTCGATGCCGTCCAGGTCCTCGGTCAGCTCGATGAACAGGTCGGTCAGCGCCAGGCTCTTCGCCCGCACCGCCGCCAGGTCGGCCCGCTCCCAGACGTCCAGCGAGGCGTCGAGGGCGGCCTGGCCGAGCAGCGAGGGCGAGCTGGTCAGGAAGCGGCCGATGCCCGGCTTGGGGTCGTACCCGGGCTCGAAGGCGAACGGGCGGGCGTGCCCGAACCAGCCGCTCAGCGGCTGCAGCGGACCGGCCGCCAGGTGCCGCTCGGCGACGTACAGGAAGGCCGGCGAACCGGGGCCGCCGTTCAGGTACTTGTAGGTGCAGCCGATCGCGAAGTCCGCTTCGGCGGCGCCGAGTTCGACCGGCAGCGCGCCGACGGCGTGGCACACGTCCCAGATCATCAGCGCGCCCGCCGCCTGCACCCGGGCGGTGATCCCGGGCATGTCCAGCAGCTCGCCGGTGCGGTAGTCCACCTGGGAGAGGACGACCGCGGCGACGTCCCCGTCCAGGTGCCGGTCCAGCTCCTCCGGCCTGATCAGCGCGCTGCGCGCGCCCTCGACCAGACCGGTCACGCCCTCGGCGATGTACAGGTCGGTCGGGAAGGCCTCGGCGTCGCCGAGCACGGTGTGCCGACCGGGGCGCAGCCGCAGCGCGGCCGCCAGCAGCTTGAACAGGTTGACCGAGGTGGTGTCGCACACGACGACCTCCGCCGGGTCGGCGCCGATCAGCGGGGCGATCCGCCGGCCGAGCCGGTACGGCTGCTCGAACCAGCCGGCGTCGTTCCAGCTGCGGATCAGCTCCCGGCCCCACTCCTCCTCGACCACCTGGCGCACCCGCTCCGGCGTGCGCACCGGCAGCGCGCCCAGCGAGTTGCCGTCCAGGTAGATCACCCCGTCCGGCAGGGCGAACTCCTTGCGGAACGCCGCCAGCGGGTCGACGGCGTCCAGCGCCGCGCACTCCTCGCGCGTGGTCTTGCCCATGGCCTCGTGCTCCTCGTTTCCCTCGTCCGCCCGGTTCCGCCGGTGCTCCCGGCTCACAGCTCGTCCCGGATCGTCCACAGCTCCGGGAAGACGTCCTGCTCGGCCGACTTGCGCAGCCAGGTCAGCCCGCTGGAGCCGCCCGAGCCGGGCTTGCCGCCCATGGTCCGCTTGACCGCGGACAGGTGCCGCTGGCGCCAGCGGGTGACCCGCTCGGCCACGTCCAGCAGGGCCTCGCCGAGCGGCTGCAGCGCGGCGAACTCCGGCTCGGTGTACACCCGCCGCCAGGCCGCGGCGACCTCCTCGGACGGGCGGTAGCGCTGCTCGGAGGGCACCGGCTGCGGCGCCAGGCCGCGCCGCGCCAGCAGGGCCAGCGCCTCGTCGTACAGACCGGGCGAGCGCAGCGCCTCGACCAGTTCGCCCTGGGTCTGCGGCATGCCGTCGTACATCTTCAGCAGTGCGGCGTTCTTGTTGCCGAGCATGAACTCCAGCCGCAGGAAGGCCGCGGACTGGAAGCCGGAGGCCTCGCCGAACAGTGCGCGGAAGGAGTTGAACTCCTGCGGCGTCATGGTGGCCAGCAGGCCCCAGGACTCCACCAGCACGTCCTGGGCGTGGGTGCTCCGGCGCAGGGCGGCGAGCGCGGCGGGCAGGTCGTCCTCGCGCAGGGCCTGCCGGGCGAGCGTCCACTCGTGCCGCACCAGGTCGAAGAGCAGCTCCATCACCTGGGTGGTGACGATGAACGACAGCTCGGCGGGCTCCTTGCTGAGCGGGTGCTGCAGGCTGTGCAGCTCGTCCAGCCGCGCGTACGCGGCGTACGGGGTGCTCCGACCCGGCGCTCCGTCCCGACCGAACGACAGGTTGGGTGTCTCCACCGTGTCGTGCCCCATCCCGATCCTCCTGATCCGCCCGGGCTCGTCGCCCGCTCCGGTGAACCAGGCGGAGTGCCCGGTTCCACGGGATGCCATTGTGCGGCGGTGGTGGCCCCCGCTTGAATGGTCGACGGACACCGCAACCGCCGTTGGAGCTGTCGTTCGCGAGGCGTTTGGCGGGTTCGGTTTACGAATGAAAATCACTTGATCCCGAACGCCTGGGGAGCCGCCATGGACGCCGTCGACCGCCGCCTGCTGGCCGAGCTGCAGGCCGACGCCCGGCTCTCGTACAACGAACTCTCCCGCCGGGTGAGCCTGTCCGCACCCGCGGTGGCCGAACGGGTCCGCCGCCTGGAGGCCGACGGGGTGATCAGCGGCTACCACGCGCACGTGGACCCCACCCGGGCCGGGCTGCCGATCACCGCGCTGGTGCAGATCCAGTGCTACGGCCCGCGCTGCGTGCTGCGCGACCCCGAGGTGGCGACCTGGCCGGAGGTGCTCCAGCTGCACCGGGTCACCGGCGGGGCCTGCTGCGTGCTGCTGGTCGCGGTGCCGACGATGGCCGAGTTCGAGGCGCTGTGCGACCGGCTCGGCGGCTACGGCCAGCCGGCCAGCTCGATGATCCTCTCCAGCCCGGTGCCCTGGCGGCCGCTGGCGCCGCGCTGAGCGGAGCGGCGGACTGGCAGGCCGGCGGACCGGCTGGCCTTGACGCGGACGTCAAGGAGTAGGTTCCGGCCCATGTCGAACGAGCGCCACATCCTGCTGCTGCCGGGGAGCCTGCGGGCCGGTTCCACCAACGAGACCGTGCTGCGCACCGCGGCCGAGCTGGCCGTCGCCACCCCGGGCCTGCGGACCACGTACTACACCGGGCTGGCCGAGCTGCCGCACTTCAACCCGGACCACGACCAGGACCCGCTGCCGGAGCCGGTGGCCGGGCTGCGGGCCGCGATCGAGGCGGCCGACGCGCTGCTGGTCTGCACTCCCGAGTACGCCGGGACACTGCCTGGCTCGTTCAAGAACCTGCTGGACTGGACGGTCGGCGGGGTGGAGATCTCGGACAAGCCGGTCGGCTGGATCAACGCGGCCAACCCGGGCCGCGGCGGGGGTGCCGAAGCCACCCTGCGCACCGTCCTCGGCTACACCGGCGCGGCGGTGGTGGAGGAGGCCTGCGTCCGGATCCCGCTGGGGCGCGGCGCGGTCGGCCCGGGCGGGCTGGTCGTCGACCCGGTGGTGCGGGAGCGGATCGGCGAGGTGCTGGCCGCACTGGCCGCCGCCTGAGGCCCCGGGTGGCCGGCCGTCCGGGCCGGGTTCAGTGGCCGCCGTAGGGCAGCGGCACCCCGAGCCCGGACAGGCCCTCCAGGACCAGCTCCACGCCGACCGCCGCCAGCAGCAGCCCGAGCAGCCGGGACAGCACCTCCAGCGAGGTCCGGTGGGTGCGCTGCATCAGCGGGGCGAGCACGGCGACGCAGACGTAGTTGATCACCGCGACGGCCACGTACGCCGCCGCGACGGTGGCCTTCCAGGCCAGGCCGCTCCGGTTGAGCGAGGCGACCAGGACGGCGGTCACCGCGAGCGGGCTGGCGATGTAGGGCAGCAGCAGCTCGCGGATGCCGTCCACCAGCGGGTTCGGCAGGTGCTCGTCCTCCTCGTCGGCCCCGCCGCCGAGGTGGACGCCGAAGACCAGCGCCACCGCGTAGACGAAGAAGATCAACCCGCCGGCGAGCTGCAGCGACTGGTCGCTGATGTGGAACAGCGAGGTGACCCAGTTCGCCGAGAACCCGAGCACCAGGCCGATCACCGACGAGATGACGGTGCTCCAGGCCGCCAGCCGGCGCAGCTCCCGGGTGCTGCGGGTGGTGGCCAGCCGGGCGAAGGCCAACAGGGTCTTCGGCGGGCCGACCACCGCGAAGAAGGTGATGAACGCGCTGCTCAGGTTGAAGACGAACATGGGCCAAGCATGACCACGGCGCCCCGGGCGGCCGGTCCGCCACGCCCCGAGCCGGTGTGTGCTGTGTCTCCCCGGTTCGGGATCCATTCCCGATCGTCGGCGAATTCGCCCGGATGGCGGCCCCGGCTCGAACGGGTGGGCGGTCTCGGTTGCTATGGAGGCAGGACCGCCACGCCGGCGGGCCCACCGGCACCGACACCGGCGCTGACAGCGGCGCTGACACCGGTGGGACCGCGCCGGGCAGGACCGCTCCGGTAGGGACCACTGCGCCGCGGAAACGAGGATGCGACATGTGCCTGAACCGTAAGGACCTGGGCCTGTTGGCCCTGCGCAGCGCGGTCGGCGGGGTGCTGATCGCGCACGGCACCCAGAAGCTGTTCGGCTGGTTCGGGGGCGGCGGCCTGGAGGGCACCACCCAGGCGATGGACGCGATGGGCTTCCACCCGGCCCGGCAGAGCGCGATCGCGGCCGGCGCCGGGGAGGCGGGCGGCGGTGCGCTGCTGGTGGTCGGACTGGCCACTCCGGCGGCCGGCGCGGTGGTGGCCGGGACGATGGCGGGCGCGGTGGCGGTACACGCCCCGGCCGGCTTCTTCGCCATGTCCGGCGGCTACGAGTACCCCGCCTTCCTCGGCGCGACCGGGCTGGCGATCGGCCTGGCCGGGGCCGGGCGGTACTCGCTGGACCACCTGACCGGGCATGTCTTCGACCGTCCGTGGGTCGGCCTGGCCTCCTTCGTGGCGAGCGCGGCCGGCGCGTACGGCGTGGTGGCGAGGCGCCGGCACCTGGTGCGGCTGCGCGAGGAGCGGGCCGCGGTGGAGGCGGACGAGCAGGAGGGTTCGGGGCTGTCCTGAGCCGGCCCGGGGGGACGGCCCCACGTCCCCGAGGCGGTTCACCCGGAGGCAGCAGCCCTGCTGGCGCCCGCGTCCGGCCCCTCGGAGGGTGGGCGGCAGGCGCGCCGGGCAGCCCGGCGCCGACCGGAAACGAGGAACCGCATGGACCGCCAGCCGCCCACCCGGGTCACTTCGCCGTGCGCGAGGGTCACCGCGCAGGACCTGGACGCGCCGCCGGTGCGCCGCCGACTCCGCGCCGCGGCAGGGGTGTTGACCGCGGCGGCGGTCGGTGCGGCGGCCCTGGCGGGCTGCTCCTCGGGCAGCAGCGCGAGCAGTGTGGCCTCCGGGGCGGCGTCCGCGGTGGAGAAGGGCGCGAGCGCCGCCGCCTCGGCCGCCTCGGCACTGGCCTCGGCCGCGAGCGGGGCCGGGTCGGCGTTGGCCTCGGTGGCGGGCGGGGCGAGTTCGGCGCTGGCGTCGGCGGAAGCCCGGGCCTCGGCGGCGGTGTCCTCGGCCTCCTCGGCGGTGGCCGGGATCAAGGGCGGCCTGGACGCGAAGGGGGACGTGACGGTCGGGGCGGTGACCACGGGGACGGACAACAAGACCCAGGTGCAGCTGACCGTCACCAACCACGGGCAGCAGTCGTACCGGTACGTGATCCAGGTGAACTTCACCGACGGGAGCGGCAACGTCCTCGACGCCACGGCGGTGACGGTCCAGGACCTGGCCGCCGGGCAGAGCACCCAGGCCGCCGCGCGCAGCAACCGGGAGCTCTCGGGCACGGTCAAGGCCGAGGTGCCGAACGCCGTCCGCTACTGAGCCCGCCGCGGCGGACCGGGGGAGCGGCGAGGGACGGGGCGCGGGACGTCCCGCGGGCCGCGGCGCGGAACCTTAAGCGGGTCTCAAGGCCCAACCGGACCCCTTGACGGGCGAGTTGGTCTAGTCCATTTTTATGCCCAGGTGCAGGGAGCCCCTGAACCGGCGTCCACGGCCTCGTGCCGGGGGCGCCGGTTCGGCACATCCCGGTGTCCGTCATGGCCTGATCCGCACGATTCCCCACCCCTTCCTGTCATGTCCCGGTCGTCCGGCCCCACCCCGGACGCACCCCCCGGGGCGGCGGCGGGAACCCCCACAACCAGGAGTCACGCACCCATGCTGCGCTCACCCATCGAAAGGGCCGGGGCCCCGGCTCCGCAGGGCGGCCGTCGACGCCGTCCGAAGAGCCTGGCCGCCGTCGCGGCCGGCACCACCGCCTCCCTGCTGCTCGGTGCCGGCCTCGCGCTGTCCGGCGGCGGCGCGGCCAACGCCGCGACCACCAACAGCACCGGCGCGCCCGCCACCAGCGGCGGCATCAAGGTCGCCTACTTCGACCAGTGGTCGGTCTACGCCAACGGGTACTACCCGAAGACCATCCAGGACACCGGCGTGGCCGGGAAGCTGGACTACCTGATCTACGACTTCGCCAACATCCACCCGAGCGACCTCGGGTGTTTCGAGGCCACCAAGGCCGCCGACACCAACGACAACAACCCCAACGCCGGTGACGGCGCGGGCGACGCGTTCGCCGACTACCAGAAGAGCTTCGGCGCGGACATCGCGGTCGACGGCGTCGGCGACGTCTGGAACCAGCCGATCGCGGGCAACTTCAACCAGCTGAAGAAGCTGAAGGCGAAGAACCCCAACCTCAAGGTCCTGATCTCGCTGGGCGGTTGGACCTACTCCAAGTACTTCTCGTCGGCGGCCGCCACGGACGCCTCGCGCAAGCACCTGGTGTCGTCCTGTCTCGACATGTTCATCAAGGGCAACCTGCCGAGCGAGGCCGGCTACGGCGGCCCGGGCTCGGCGGCCGGCGTCTTCGACGGCGTCGACATCGACTGGGAGTACCCGGGCGGCGGCGGCCACACCGGCAACATCTCCAGCCCGGCCGACAAGCAGAACTTCACGGCGCTGCTGAAGGAGTTCCGCACCCAGCTGGACGCGCAGGGCAAGGCCGACGGCAAGACCTACGCCCTGTCGGCGGCGGTCGGCGCCGGCCAGGACAAGATCATGAACGTCGAGACCGACAAGATCGGTCAGTACCTGACCTTCCTCGACGTCATGACCTACGACATGCACGGCGGTTGGGACCCGCAGGGGCCGACCAACCACCAGGCGCCGCTCTACTCCGGCCCGAACGACCCGTCCACCCCGGCGAAGCCGGGCAACGGCAAGTACTCGATCGACAACGCCGTCAAGGCGTGGACGGTCGGCGACGCGCAGTACGGCATCCCCGGCGGCTTCCCGGCCAACAAGATCAACATGGGCGTGCCGTTCTACTACCGCGGCTGGACCGGCGTCCAGAACAACGGCAAGAACGGCCTGTTCCAGCCCGCCACCGGCCCGGCGGCCGGCGCGGCGATGTCCGGCAACGTCCCCGGCATCCAGATGTACAAGGAGCTCGCGGGCTTCGTCGACAACCCGTCCAAGACCTTCTGGGACGACGACGCCAAGGCCACGTACTTCTACGACGGCACCACCTTCTGGAGCGGTGAGGACGCCAAGTCGATCCAGGCCAAGCTCGACTACGCGCACTGCAACGGCCTCGGCGGCTCCTTCGCCTTCTCGCTGTACGACCTGGGCACCAAGACCGCCCTGTTCGACAAGATGGTGACCGCCACCAACGGCTCCGCGGCCGGCTGCCCGGCCCCGCCGACCGGCACGCCGACCCCCACCCAGACCTCGACCGGCACCCCCACCGGCACGCCGACGGGCACCCCGACCGGTACGCCCACCGGCACCCCGACCACGCCGGCCACCTGCTCGGCCGCCCCGAGCTGGGACCCGAACACCACCTACGCGGCCGGCGGCACCAAGGTCTCCTGGAAGGGCCACTACTACACCAACAAGTGGTGGACCAAGGGCGAGGACCCGACCCTGAGCGGCCAGTGGGGCGTCTGGACCGACAACGGCCCCTGCTGACACCCCGCACCCGCCGGGGGCCCGACGGGCCCTCGCACCGAACCCGGGCGGCCCCGGACGAGCACTGATCTCGTCCGGGGCCGCCCGTCGTGTCCGGCCGCTCAGATCCTGGCGTAGAGGACCGAGATCGAGGTCGGGGAGCTGGTGATCACCAGGTTGCTCTCGCCCTTCTCGGCGAGGCCCGCGCCCGCGCCCGTCGAGGTCACCTCGAAGCCGGCGGCCTTGAGCGCCGCCTCGTACTTGGCGTAGTCGCCGGGGGCGGCCTCGCAGGTGATGATGTAGCCGCCGTTCGCGCCGTTGACCAGGGTGATCTTCCCCGGGGGCAGCGGGACGTCGGCGGGCAGGTCGGCCGGCCGGGTCTTGCCGCCCTGGACCACGGTGGTCGGCGCGGCCCCGCCCGGAGCCGGAGCGGCCGGGGTGCCGGTGGGCGCGGCGCCGGTCGGGGTGGCGGCCGACGCGGTGGCGCTCGGGGTGGCCGTCGGGGCGGAGGGGGCGCCCGCGGGGGAGGTCGCCGCGGCGGTGCCGGTGGCGGCGGTCGGGGCGGCTCCGGACGAGCTGTCGTCGTTGCAGGCGGTGAGCCCGAGGCCGGCCACCACGAGGGTGGCGAGCAGGGCGGAGGTGCGCTTGAGCGGCGTGAGCGGCATGGCGAAGGCCAATCTGGTCAACGGTGTCTCAGAAGTCTTCTGGCGCCACGCAGATTGGCATACGAGATGCCGAATGCCAACGGAAATCCGTCGACCCGGGCCTTCTCCCGACGGTCCGGGTCGGCGTTCTCCCGGGCTGGCTAGCCCGACTCGGCGGTGCGGCCGAGGGCGTCGGGCCGGGTGTCCTCGATCCGGCGGAGCATCCGGGCGAGGAGGGCGGCGAGGGCGGTGCGCTCCTCGCCCACGATGTCCTGGAGCAGTTCCTCCTCGAAGACCGCCGCCATCCGCATCGACTCCAGCCACTTGTCGCGGCCGGTCTCGGTCAGCTCGATGATCACCCGGACCCGGTTGGACTCGTCCCGCTCGCGGGTGACCAGGCCGTCGGCCACCATCCGGTCGATCCGGTGCGTCATCGCCGCCGGGGTCAGCCCGAGCCGCTTGGCCAGCTCGCTCGGCCCCAGCCGGTAGGGGCTGCCGGCCACCACGAGGGCCTTGAGCACCTCCCATTCGGCGGAGGTGATTCCGAGCACAGTCAGCTGGCGGTCGTATGCCACGCCCATCCGCCGGGAGACCCGGTTGAGGGTCTGCACGATGGTCTCCACCTGGGGGTCCACGGTGGGGAATTCCCGCTGGTAGAGGGCCACCTGCTCGGCGATGCCGAGCTCCAGGGGGGTGGCCGGGGCGGGCTTCTCGGCAGCCGGCGCCGGCTTGTCCGTAGTCATGCGGACCAGTGTCGCACGAGGGTGCACCCCTTAAGCCTTTGACTCCACAGCCTTCTGGTGCTAAGACTTTATCTCGTCAAACTTTAGCTCTGAAATCTTCTGGACTTAAGAGTATCCAGTCGAAACCAGGAAGGGATGTGCACGGTGACCGGCACGGTGAAGCAGCAGAGGCGGCGGCGTGGAGCGGGCGGCCCGCTGCGCCGCGTCCAGATCGGCAACGCGCTCAGTGCGTTCGGCAGCGGGTTCACGATGCCGTACATGTTCGTGTACGTGGACCAGGTGCGCGGGCTGGGCTCGCTGGCGGCCGGGATGGTGTTCACCGTCTTCGCACTGGCGGCCCTCGCCGTCCTGCCGTTCACCGGGCGCGGCATCGACAAGTACGGTCCCCGTCCGGTGCTGCTGGCCGGTACGGCGCTCGCCGCCACCGGCGCGTTCGCCTTCGGCCACGCCACCGGCACCCCGGCCCTGCTGGTCTCCTCCTTCCTGTTCGGCGCGGGCGTCACCACCTGCCAGCCGGCGCTCGCCACGATGATCGTCCGCTGCTCGACGGCGGCGACCCGCTCGCACGCCTTCGCGCTGCAGTTCACCCTGGTCAACCTGGGCATGGGCATCGGCGCGCTGGTCGGCGGCCAGATCGTGGACGTCGCCGACCCGGCCAGCCTCACCCGGCTGTTCACCATCGAGGCGGCGACCTTCCTCGGTCTGGCCCTGGTCACCGGCACCGCCCGGATGCCGCGGTTCCAGCTGAGCCTGGTCCACGAGAAGAGCGACGGCCCGACCGGCCTGCGCGCGCTGGTCGCCGACAAGGCGATGCTGCGGCTCTGCCTGCTCGCCGGGCTGATCTTCTTCACCTGCTACGGCCAGTTCGAGTCCGGTGTCGCGGCCTTCGCCACCGACACCGTCGGCACCGCGCCGTCCACCCTGGGCTTCGCGATCGGCGCCAACGCGCTGACCATCGTGGTGCTGCAGATGTTCATGGTGCGGATCACCGCGCGCCGCCGCCGCACCACCGCGATGGCCGCGGCCGGCCTTGTCTGGCTCGGCGCCTGGGCGATGGCCCTGGTGGCCGGCCTGATCCGGACCGAGACCATGGCCGCCACGGTCGCCATCGTCTCGATCTACGCCCTGTTCGGCGTCGGCGAGTCGCTGCTCGCGCCCACCATGGGCCCGATGGTCGCCGACCTCGCCCCGGCCCGACTGCTCGGCACCTACAACGCCGGGTACGCCCTGGTGAAGCAGATCGCGATCGCGGTCGGCCCGGCCGTCGGCGTGCTGCTGGTCGGCTCCGGCACCTGGCCGCTCTACCTGGCGGCGATGGCGGGCTCCACGCTGCTGATCGTCACCCTGGCGCTGCGGCTGCGCCGGCACCTCACGCCGGAGCAGGACAACGCCGCGCCGGTCGTGGTCCGCACCGCCCCGGTCCGGGAGCTGCAGACCGCCGCGTAGTGCGGGGGCGGGCGCGAGCGCGCGAAACGGGCGCCGACCAGGTCACCTGGTCGGCGCCCGTCGCGCTTGGCTTCACGAGCACCGCCACATAGTGTCAGTGGCTGTTGACCGCCCGGATCCGGCCACGGCGCCCGGGCCCGGGCAGAGCAGACTGGCGAATCGGCGAGGCTATGACGCAAGCGGCGCTCACGCACCCCCCGGCGGCCCCGGCCCCCGAGGCCCCCGCACCGGCCCCGCGCGGGGGCCTGGTCCGCTGGGCGGTCGACCACTCCGGCTGGCTCGGGCCGATCGGCGTGGCGCTCTTCGCGGGCCTGCTGCGGTTCTGGCACCTCGGCTACCCCAACGCCTTCGTCTTCGACGAGACGTACTACCCCAAGGACGCCTGGTCGCTGCTGCGGCAGGGCTACGAGGGCAGCTGGCCCGACCACGCCAACGCCGACATCCTGGCCGTCCCGCAGTCCGTGCCGCTCGGCTCCGCGCCCGAGTTCATCGCGCACCCGCCGCTCGGCAAATGGGTGATGGCGATCGGCGAGCAGCTGTTCGGACTGCACCCCTTCGGCTGGCGGTTCATGACCGCCCTGCTCGGCACCGTCACCGTGTTGATGCTGGCCCGGATCGGCCGTCGGCTCTTCGGCTCCACCCTGGTCGGCTGCACCGCCGCGCTGCTGATGTCGGTGGACGGCCTGCAGCTGGTGATGAGCCGGGTCGGCCTGCTCGACGGCATCCAGATGTTCTTCGTGCTCGCCTCCTTCGGCAGCCTGCTGATCGACCGGGACCACGCCCGCGCCCGGCTGGCGCGCGCGGCCGACGGCGACCGGGCGCGGCTCGGGTGGCGGCCCTGGCGGATCGCCGCCGGGGTGTTCATCGGCGCCGCCTGCGCGGTCAAGTGGAACGGCGCCCCGGTCCTCGCCGCCTTCGGCGTCCTGACCGTCCTGTGGGACCAGTCCGGCCGCCGCGGGGCCGGCGCCCGCCACCCCTGGCGCTCCATGCTGCGCCGGGACGCCGTGCCCGCCCTGCTCGCCATGGTCGGCTCCGCCCTGGTGGTGTACGTCGGCGCCTGGGGCGGCTGGCTGCTCAGCGGCGGCAACGGCGAGGGCGGGTACGACCGGCACTGGGCCGACGGCCGGGCCGGGCTCTCCCCGGACCGCTTCCTCGGCGTCCCGCTGCCGCAGGTGCCGATGAGCTGGGTGCCCGCGCCGCTGCGCAGCCTGTGGCACTACCACTCGCAGATGTACGACTTCAACACCGGCCTGAGCACCCCGCACACCTACCAGTCCAACCCCTTCGCCTGGCTCGTGGACGGCCGCCCGGTCTCGATGTACTGGGAGCAGGTCCCGAACGGCACCCGCGGCTGCACCTCCTCCGGCGGCTGCGCGGCGCAGATCCTCGGCCTCGGCACGCCGTTCCTCTGGTGGGCGGCCTGCTTCGCGCTGGTCTACCTGCTGTGGCGCTGGTTCTTCCGGCGGGACTGGCGCTCGGGCGCGGTGCTCTGCGCGGTGGCCGGGATCTACCTGCCCTGGTTCCGCTACCAGGAGCGGACGATCTTCTCCTTCTACATGGTCGTGCTGGTGCCGTTCCTGTGCCTGGCCGTCGCCCAGATGCTCGGCGCGATCCTCGGCCCGCCCGGGTGCAGCCCCGAGCGCCGCCGGATCGGCGCGATCGGGGCCGGGGCGGTCGTGCTGGCGATCGTCGGCTGCTTCGCCTTCTTCTACCCGCTGTACACGGCGGAGGTGATCCCGATGTCGTCCTGGCAGGACCGGATGTGGTTCACCAGCTGGATCTGATGGAACCTGCGGTGCCGGGGCCGGGGGTGACACCGGTCTCCCTGTCGGCGTCCGGCGGGCAGCTGCTGCCGGTCACCCCGCTGCTCGGGGTGGTCACCGCGGTCCTGCTGCTGGCCGCCGTCGCGGTGGCCGGGCGGGGACGGCTCGGCCACGGGCACGCGGTGCTGCGGGCCGGGCTGCGGGCGGTGGTGCAGCTGGCGGCCGTCGCCGCGGTGATCACCTGGGTGGTCGGCTCGCTCTGGTGGTCGGCGCTGTTCGTGCTGCTGATGTTCTCGGTCGCGGTGCGCACCGCGGGCCGGCGGATGACGCCCGGGCCGGGCTGGGCGTGGGCGGCCGCCCCGATCGGCGCCGGGGTGCTGCCGGTGCTCGCCCTGCTGCTGGCGGTCGGGCTGCTGCCGCCCAAGGGCCTGTCGGTCATCCCGGTCGCGGGCATCCTGATCGGTGGTGCGCTCACCGCGACCTCGCTGGCCGGTCGGCGTGCCCTGGACGAGCTGCGGCAGCGGCGCGGCGAGGTGGAGGCGGCGCTGGCGCTCGGCTTCGAGGAGCGCGAGGCGCGGCTGGAGATCTGTCGTACGGCCGCGGCGACCTCGCTCGTCCCGGCGCTGGACCAGACCCGCACGGTCGGCCTGGTCACCCTGCCGGGGGCCTTCGTCGGGATGCTGCTCGGCGGGGCCTCGCCGGTGCAGGCGGGGGCGGTGCAGCTGTTCGTGCTGGTCGGGTTGCTGGCGGTGGAGTCGGTGGCGATCGTGGTGGTGCTGGAGCTGGTCGGCCGGGGAAAGGTGCCGGTCGGGCCGCTCGACGCCGTCCGGTAGGCTGGGCGGTGTTGAAGGGGAGTAGCCCTCCACCGGACCGTCGACATACTGGCCCCCAGGGGCCCGGCGCCCGGGGCACCGCTCGCGGAGCGTTGCCGGCGAGACCTTCGGCCGCAGTGCTGTGACCATGACCAGTGCTGTCGGGCCGAAGCATCCCCTGACGGAGCTGCGGAGGCCGGGCAGCCCGACCGAGGATCCCCTTTCGTGAGTGAGCGAAGCGAACGAACCATCACAGGGCGCGTGTGCGCGAACGCCCCTGCCGGGCGAAGCGAGGCGGGCGCATGAGCGTGACCGTCGCCGCATTGACCTTCGGCATCATCTTCCTGGCCGAACTGCCGGACAAGACCGCGTTGGCCAGTCTGGTGCTCGGCACCAAGTACCGGGCGAGTTACGTCTTCGCGGGCATCGCCGCCGCGTTCGCCCTGCAGGTGGGCATCGCGCTCGTCGCCGGGCACCTGCTGTCGCTGCTGCCGCACCGCTGGGTGGAAGGCGTCACCGGCGTCCTGTTCCTGGCCGGTGCGGCGATGCTGCTGTTCCACGGCGGCGGGGACGAGGACGAGCACGCGGCCAAGGAGCCGTCCTCGAACAGCTTCTGGAAGGTGGCCGGGGCCAGCTTCGTGGTGGTCGCGATCGCCGAATTCGGCGACCTGACCCAGATCATGACCGCCAACCTGGCCGCCAAGTACGCCGACCCGCTGGCCGTCGGCATCGGCTCCTGGCTGGCGCTGTGCGCGGTCGGCGGGGTCGCCATCGTGGGCGGGCAGAAACTGCTGAAGCACGTGCCGATGAAGCTGATCATCCGGGTGGCGGCGTCGATCATGGTGGTGCTGGCGGGCGTCAGCATCTTCGGGGCGATCACCGGCTGACGGCCGGGGAGCGGAGAACGGGTGGTGCCCGCCGAGCGGCGGGCACCACCCGTTCTCGCATGTCAGGTGTCGGGGCCGGGAACCAGGCGGCCGGCGTCAGCGGCCGGGAACGGCAGCCGGCATCAGCAGCCGGGGTCGGCGGCGAGGAAGGCCTGGGTCTTGGGACCGTAGACGCCCTTCTCGCCCTTGATCTGGTTCTCGGCCTGGTAGGTGCTGAGCACCGACTCGGTCCAGTAGTCGAAGGTCCCGGTGATGATCGACTTGTCGACGAATCCGCATTCGGCGGCGTACAGGCGCTGCTGCATGGCCAGGACGTCGGGCCCGCTCATTCCGCGCTTCAGCACGCGCGGCGCGGGCGGCGGGGTGGTCGCGGTGGGGGTGGGGGTCGGCGTCGGGGTGGGGGTCGGCGTGGGCGTCGGCACCGGCGGCGGGGGCAGGGTCGGCGTGGGGGTCGGCGTCGGGGTGGCCGTCTTCGTCGGCGTCGGCTTGCGGGACGGCGTCGCCGACGGGCTGGGAGCGGAGCTGGCCGGTGCCGGCGTGGTGGCGGTGGGCGCGGTCGCGGGGCTCGGGTCCACCGGGGCGGGCGCCAGGGTGGTGGTCGGCAGCGGCTGCGCCTGCTTGGCGTCCGGCTCGGAGGAGGGGGTCACCGCGTACGCGATGCCGATGGTGAGCGCCACCAGTGCGGCGCCGGCCCCGACCAGCAGCCCCTTGCGCTCGGCCAGCGGATTGGTGGCGCCCTGCTCGGCCGCCCGGCGCGCGGCCCGGCCGCCGCCGGCCGGCGGGCCGGGGTCGGTCGGGGCGTTGTCGAAGGGGAAGAACCCGATCTCGCTCTCGGCGGGATGCGGCGGCGGCCCTGCCTGGTGGGCGCCCGCCCCGGAGGGCGGCACCGGCGGCAGCACGGTGGTGGCGTAGGCGTCGGCGCCCGGCCCCAGCGGGGGCTGCCCCACCGGGACGGGCGGCAGCACGGTGGTGGCGTAGGCGTCGGCGTCCGGTCCGAGCGGGGGAGCGACCGGTCCGCCGGGCGCCGTCGGCTGTCCCGGGGCGACCGGGGGCAGCACGGTGGTCGCGAACGGGTCCACGACCGGTGCGCTCCCCGGCGATTCCCCGGCCACCTGGTCCGCGGCCTGCGGCACGTAGGGGCGGACCAGCGGCGGGCCCTCCAGGTGGGGGAGGACGGCGGTCGCGGTGAGGCTCGGGTCCGGGACGCAGCCGCACCCGGTCGAGCGTGCGGTGCCGCACGTCGGGCAGTGCTGGTCCGGCATCGGCCGGTCCTCCTCAGCTTCGCGTCGGTCTCGTGGACGGTCTCGGCGGCTCCGGGAGCGGGGCCCGGGCGCACGATCGCGCCTGATTATGCAGGACGGTCAGGGGGGTGGACAGGGTCGTCCGGCTCCGGGCGGGGGTGTTGTGCCGGTTGGTGCCGATTGGCTCCGTCGAGAACGCCCGGAAGGCCGTCGCAGGCCCCGGTGGTGACGTTCGGCTCAACCCGGAGGAACAAATGCGGACGAATCTGCCAGCATGGGTGAGCTGGGAGTGATCATCCGCACGGGCCCGTCAGCCGGACCCGCGACCCCACGGAGACGCCATGCCCACGGAGACGCCATGACGGATCCGCTCGCCGCGTCCGACCGGAGCCCGGCGGACGGGCCCGGTCCGCCGACCACCGCCGCCCGCGGGCTCTGGGTGCCGATCGGCGCGCTGCTGCTGGCGATGCTGCTCGCCGCCCTCGACCAGACCATCGTCTCGACGGCGCTGCCCACCATCGTCAGCGACCTGGGCGGTCTGGAACACCTCTCCTGGGTGGTCACCGCCTACCTGCTGGCCTCCACCGCCGCGACCCCGCTCTGGGGCAAGCTCGGCGACATGTACGGCCGGAAGCGCTTCTTCCAGGCCTCCATCGTGATCTTCCTGCTCGGCTCGGTGCTGTGCGGGATCGCCGGGAGCATGGGCGAGCTGATCGCCTTCCGGGCCGTGCAGGGACTGGGCGGCGGCGGGCTGATGGTGCTCTCCCAGGCGATCGTCGGCGACCTCGTCCCGCCCCGGGACCGCGGCCGCTACCAGGGCCTGTTCGGCGCCGTCTTCGGCGTCACCAGCGTGCTCGGGCCGCTGCTCGGCGGGCTGTTCGTCGACCACCTCAGCTGGCGCTGGGTCTTCTACGTCAACCTGCCGATCGGCGTGGTCGCCCTGCTGGTGATCGCCGCCGTGCTGCACGGGCGGGAGGTGCGGCGCGAGCACCGGATCGACTACCCCGGCACCGCCCTGATCGCGGCCGTCGCCACCTGCCTGGTGCTGATGACCTCGCTCGGCGGCACCACCTGGGCCTGGAGCTCCTGGCAGATCGTCGGCCTCGGCGTGCTCGGGCTGGTGCTGCTGCTCGCCTTCGTCGAGGTCGAGCGGTCGGCGGCGGAGCCGGTGCTGCCGCTGCGGCTGTTCCGCTCGCGGACGTTCAGCCTGGTCGCGGTGATCTCCTTCGTGGTCGGCTTCGCGATGTTCGGCGCGCTCACCTATCTGCCGACCTTCCTCCAGGTGGTCATGCAGGTCTCGCCCACCCTGTCCGGCATCCACATGCTGCCGATGGTGCTGGGCATGCTGGTCACCTCGATCGGCTCCGGCCAGATCGTCGCCCGCACCGGGCGCTACCGGGCCTTCCCGATCGCCGGGACGGCCGTGACGACCGTCGGCCTGCTGCTGCTCTCCCGGCTGGACGAGCACAGCAGCACGGCCGAGATGAGCGGCTACTTCCTGGTGTTCGGCCTCGGCCTGGGCCTGGTGATGCAGGTGCTGGTGCTGATCGTGCAGAACTCCGTCGGCTACGAGGACCTCGGCGTGGCCACCGCGGGCGCGACCTTCTTCCGCTCCATCGGCGCCTCCTTCGGCGTCTCCGTCTTCGGGACGGTCTTCACGAGCGGCCTGCGGAGCCGGCTCGCCGACGCCCTCGCGGGGGTGCCGCTGCCGCCCGGCTTCCGGCCCGAGGCCATCACCTCCGACCCGCGGGTCGTCTCCGCGCTGCCGGCCGCCGTCCAGGAGGGGGTGCACCACGCGTACGCCGAGTCGATCACCCGGGTCTTCCTGTACGCGGCACCCGTCGTGGCGGTCGCCTTCGTGCTGTCGCTGTTCCTGCGGGAGGAGAAGCTGCGCTCCACCGTCACCGCGCCGGACCTCAGCGAGTCGATCGGGATCAACCCGGTGGAGCGCAGCTCCCTGGACGAGATCGCCCGCGCGCTCTCGGCGCTGAGCAGCCGCGAGGCCCGGCGCGACTTCTTCCGGCGGATCACCGCCACCGCCGGGCTGGACCTGCTGCCCGCCTCCAGCTGGCTGCTCCTGCAGATGCACCAGCACGGCTCGGTCGAGCCCGCGGAGCTGGCCGAGCAGCGGGTCGTGCCGTTCGCCGTCGTCGAGGCGGCCGTCCGGGAGGTCGAGGGCCGGGGGCTCGCCGCGCGCAGTGGCGGGCTGCCGCTGCGGCTCACCGAAGCGGGCGAGGAGGCGGCGCTGCGGCTGGTCGCCGCCCGGCGCACCCAGCTCTCCGACCTGCTGGGGGACTGGGACGAGGAGCAGTACGCCGACCTCGCCGAGCTGCTGACCAAGCTCAGCTCCACCCTGGGCGCCGACCGGCGGGACCGGCCGGACCCGGTCGGCCCGGAGCCACCGCACCGGGCGGAGGGGCGGTCGTTCTGACGGCGGGGGGCGGGTTGTCGGAGCGGCGGGGGCTCCAAGCGTCAGCGTCGGGGCGCTGCCGGGTGACGTATCGTCGCGTACCGGTCCCGGCCGCGCGACCGCTGCCGGGGGAGAGCGTCGAAGGGATGCGGCATGCCGCTCGAGATCGAGCGCAAGTTCCTGGTGGGCTCCTTCGAGCCGCCGGCGACGGCGGTGCGACAGCACATCGAGCAGGGCTACATCGCGATCAAGGACGACGGCACGGAGGTGCGGCTGCGGCGGATCGGCGGCGGCCGCGTCCTCGGCGTCAAGCGCGGCAAGGGGGAGGGCCCGGCGGTCCGCGTCGAGGTGGAGCGCGAGCTCGGGGAGGAGGAGTTCACCGAGCTCTGGCCGGCCACCGCCGGCGCCCGGCTGGCCAAGGACCGCTACACCTTCGACGCGGCGGGCGTCACGGTCCACCTCGACGTCTACCAGGGCGGGTTGGCCGGGCTGCGCACCGCCGAGGTGGAGTTCGACTCGACCGCCGAGGCCGAGGGCTTCACCCCGCCGGACTGGTTCGGCACCGAGATCACCGGCGTCACGGCGTACAAGAACCAGACCCTCGCGACGCGCGGACTCCCCGGGGAGTGACCCGGTGCGGCGGGGGCCGAAGACCGGCCCCCGCGCCGCCTCACGGCGCGCCGAACCAGCGGGGGGTGTCGAGGCGGAACGGGTCACCGGGGGCGAGCCGGCGCAGGCCGTCCTCCACCTGGCGCAGCTGCTCCTCGCCGAGCGTGGCGGACCACTCGGCGCGCAGCTCGTCGAAGATCCGGGCCGAGCGGACCAGGCAGTCCACCCCCCGGTCGGTGAGCCGGACCACCTTGCGCCGGGCGTCGGCCGGGTCGCTGCCGCGCTCGACGTAGCCCAGCTGCTCCAGGCCCTCGATGGTCTTGCCCGCCGCCTGCTTGGAGACGCCGAGGCGGCGGCCGAGTTCGACGGCGGTGGTGCCGTGCGGCCCGATCGCCTGGAAGACGAAGCCGTGCATCGGGCGGAGGTCCGGGTGCCCTTCGCGGGCGATCCGCTCGTGCAGCTCGTCGATGATCGTCCGGAAGGCGAACAGCAGGCGCAGCGGCAGCTCGAAGCCCGGCGGGGGCGGTTCGCTCGGCACACGCGGCTCACTTGACACGATAGACAACCTCATTGACCATATAGACAACTTCATTGTCCATCTTAGGGGGTCCCTCCGCCATGTCCGTGATCCGCCTCTCCGACGCCCGCCGCTCCGAGACCCCGAACGCCGTGATGACCACCTACGCCTCGCCCACCCAGGGCTCGACCTCGCTGGCCCTGTGGCGGGTCGAGATGCGGGCCGGCGCCCAGGGGCCGCTGCACGCCATGGAGGCGGAGCAGATCTGGACCTTCCTCACCGGCTCCGCCTCGGTGGACCTGGCCGGAGAGGCCCTCACGGTCGGCGCCGGCGACACCCTCGTCCTCCCGGCCGACGCCGCCCGCCAGGTCTCCACCGCCGAGGGCTTCACCGCCGTCGTCGCCTCCACCTCGCCCTCCCGCGCCTACAACCCCGACGCCCGCACCCCCGAGGGCGCCTGCGCCCTCGCCCCGCGCGACGCCGACCGCGTCCTCCCGGCCTGGATCGCGTGAGCCACCGGGTGTGAGGTGTAGGAGACTGCTCGCAGTGACCGAGCCGGCGCCCGTACGCGCGGCCCCGGCGAACCAGTGAGGAGCGGCATGTCCGTCGTCAAGATCAACGTGCTGACGGTGCCGGCCGAGCAGCGCGAGGTACTGGAGCAGCGCTTCGCCTCCCGGGCCGGCGCGGTGGAGAACTCGGACGGCTTCGAGTGGTTCGAACTGCTCCGGCCGGTCGAGGGCACCGATCAGTACCTCGTCTACACCCGCTGGCGCAGCGAGGAGGACTTCAAGGCCTGGATGGAGGGCCCGATGAAGGCGGCCCACCAGGGGGGTGGGGAGGGTGAGGCTCCGAAGCGGCCGGCCGCCTCCGGGTCCACCCTGTGGTCCTTCGAGGTCGTCCAGTCGGCAGGGCCGAAGGGCGCCTGAGCCGGTACTCGGCGTGGGCTGCTCGTGCGGCGGGCCCCGTCCCTCGGGTGAGAGGGGCGGGGCCCGCGGTGCGTAACGGCTCGGGGCCGTGGGCCGGCGGGGGCTCAGGCCGAGGCGGCGTGGAGGACCTCGCGCAGGCCCGGGACGGTCTCGCGGTCGGCCCGCCAGACCAGGCGGAGGTGGAGCGGCGGGGTGGCGAGGGGGAGGCGGACCAGGGTGCCGGCGGCGAGTTGGTCGTGGACGGCGAACGCGGGCAGGAGGGCGATGCCGAGGCCCTGTTCGGCACAGGCGCGGGTGACGGGCACGCCGCCGGTGCGGACCCGGTCGACGTCCTGGCCGAGCAGCCGTTCCCCGGCGAGGTGGAACGAACAGGCCGGGGAGTTGACGAGGAGTCGCCGACCGCGCAGGTCCTCGCGGCTGAGCGGGGTGACACCGGCGAGCGGGTCGGCGGGGGCGGCGACCAGGACGAGCGGGACGTCCTGCAGGTCCACGTGGTCGAGCGGGGCCGGCGGCAGGTAGAAGCCGAGCTCGCCGAGCGGACCGGCGGTGTCCAGGATCAGCGCCGCCTCCAGCGCCCCGGCCGCGACCCCGTCGAGCAGGCCGTCCCGGGCGGTGTCGGTGCGCAGGGATATCTCCAGGTCGGGCCGGCGTTCGGCGAGGCGGGCCAGCACGGCGGGCACATGGGTGGCCGCGATGGTCTCCAGCGCGCCGAGCCGCAGCCGGGCGCGGGCCGCGACCACCTCGCGCCGCGCCTGCTCGGCCTGGTCCAACAGCCGCCGGGACCACGGCAGCAGCCGCTCCCCGGCCGCGCTGAGGGTCATGCCGCGCGGGGCCCGCTCGAACAGCTCGGTGCCCAGGCTCCGCTCCAGCGTGCGGATCTGCTCGGAGACGGAGGACGGGGCGAGCCCGAGCGCCACCGCGGCGCCGGTGACGGTGCGGTGGGCGACGACGGCCTCGAAAACGCGCAACTGACGTAGTTCCACTGGTTTCCCCGACTCCCGGCCGCCCTCGCGTGTCCGTGTTGCGGGACAGCGTACGGGGGCGTGTGCGGACTCGTACCCGGGCGTTCGGAAATCCCGAACGCCGGGTGCGGCCGCGGCGGTCGAACGGACGGCGGCGGCGCGTTCGTCGGCGGGGTGCCGCCGCCGACGACGGGGGCGGGGGCGCGGCGGCGGTGCTGCGCGGCCCGGGAACCCCACCGGCCGGCCGGGGGCTCAGCGGCCAGGAGCTCACCGGTCAGGATCTCACCGCTCAGAGGCTCACCGCCGTCTCCCGGTCCATGTGCGTCAGCTTCTCCGGGTTGCGCACCGAGTAGATGCCGGTGATCCGCCCCTCGTCCAGCCGCATCGCCACCACCACGTCGATCTCGCCGTCGACCCGCAGGACCAGCGCCGGGTGACCGTTGACCTGGGCCGGCTCCGCCGTGCCCGTCGGGCCCCACAGCGCGACCCCGGCGGCCAGCAGGCGGCCCACCCGCTCGGCGCCGACGGTGGGCCGGGGCATGGCCTGCTTGATGCCGCCGCCGTCGCTGAGGGCGACCACGTCCGGGGCGAGGAGGTCCAGCAGTCCCTGCAAGTCGCCGGTCTCGACGGCCCGTTGGAAGGCGGCGATGGCCGTCCGGGCCTCGTCCGCCGAGACCGCGCCGCCGCGCGGTCGGCGTGCCGCGACGTGGGCCCGTGCCCGGTGGGCGATCTGGCGGACCGCGGCCTGGGTCTTGTCGACGGCCTCGGCGATCTCGTCGTACCCGAGGGCGAACACCTCGCGCAGGACGAACACCGCCCGCTCGGTCGGCGCGAGGGTCTCCAGGACCATCATCATCGCCATCGAGATGCTGTCGGCCAGCTCGACCTGATCGGCCACGTCGGGCGAGGTGAGCAGCGGTTCGGGCAGCCAGGGGCCGACGTACGACTCCTTGCGCCGGCCCAGGGCGCGAAGCCGGCCGAGCGCCTGCCGGGTGGTGATCCGGACCAGGTACGCGCGGTGGTCGCGGACGGTGGCGAGCTCGACGCCCGACCAGCGCAGCCAGGTCTCCTGGAGGACGTCCTCGGCGTCCACCGCCGAGCCGAGCATCTCGTAGGCGACCGTGAACAGCAGGTTGCGGTGGGCGACGAACGCGTCGGTGGCCGGGTCGGGACGGCGGCCGTCCCCGCTTCCGCTGCTCATGGTCTCTCCCTCTGGTTCGGCGGTGCCTCCCACAGGACGCCGGACCCGGCCGATCCGTGACACCCCGCCCCGCGTGACCCGCGTCACGTCGCGGGGTGCCGGCGGGGAGGCCGGGACGAGGGCAGTGCCCGGGACGGTGTGCCGGGTGTCACGCGATCGGCGTCAGGAGGATCCAGACATGGCCGAACGGGTCGCGCAGCATCGACTGCCGGGCGCCGTAGAACATGTCGGCCGGCGGGGAGAGGAGTTCGGCGCCCGCGGCCACGGCCCGCTCCGTCAGCCCGTCCACGTCCGGGACGTACACGTGCAGGGCGACGGACGGGCCGCCGGCGCCGGGCGGTGCGAAGGGCGCGTCGGCGTCACCGAGCATCAGGGTGGCGCCGTGGACCTTGATCTCGGCGTGCATGATCCGCCCGTCCTCGCCCGGCAGTCGCATGTGCTCGGTCGCACCGAAGGCCTCGGCGTAGAAGGCGATGGCCTCGGCGGCGCCGTCGATCATGATGTGCGGGATGACGGTGTGCTTGTAGTGCTCGGGAATCTCCATGTGGATCAAGGTAGGCCGGGGCGGATCGCCGCGGTATCGGGCGGGAGGCCCACCGGTCCTACGCCGCAGGGCGGAGGACCGGCGACCCGGGTCCCTGCCGTTCCGGTCCGTACGGCGCGGCGGGCACACGGCTCAGAGGGTGTCGCGGACCTCGATGGAGCCGTGGTCCACCACGAACTTCTGGTTGGGGTTGGCGAGGTCGCAGCCGTAGAGGAACACGGTGTCGCCGTTGGTGCGGTACGAGCCGACGTCGACGCACATCTCCTCGCCGCTGCCGGCGGTGCGTTGCAGGACGAGGGAGCCCCGGCGCAGCAGCCAGGTCTGGTTGGCGCGGGCGGCGTGGGAGTCCTCGCAGGCCCAGATGCGGACGATGTCGCCGTTGGTGGCGGTGTAGTCGGCGTCGAGGCACATCTCCTGTGCGGTGCCGACGGTGTCGGCGACCTTCACCCGGCCGTCGTCGAGGACGAAGCGCTGGTTGGTGTGGTCCAGGCAGTCCCAGACCCGGACGTTGTCGGCGTTGTCGCGGGTGTTGCCGACGTCCAGGCACTTGCCGGTCGGTACCCGCGGCGGGGTGGCGACGTTGAGGGTGCCGTCGGTGATGGTGTACTCGGTGCTGCTGCCCGGGTTGGTGTAGCGGAAGCTGCCGTTGCCGCGCGGGAGGGTGGTGTTGTGCGGGGCGGACGGGTTCACCGTGACCTGCGGGGAGAAGCGGAAGTAGCCGCCGGCCGGCCAGCCGCTGTTGCCGCCGTTGCGGCCGTAGCCCTCGCAGGTGAGCGTCCGGTTCCCGTTGCCGAGGGCGCAGTTCCGCAGGCCGACGTTGTTGCCGCTCCAGGAGGAGCCGTCGCCGCTGTACTCGGTCGGGACGGTGGCCTGGGCGGGGAAGGTGGTGTTGCCCGGGGCGGTGAAGACGGCGGTCATGCCGGAGGACGGGAGGGTGCCGGAGCCGCCGGTGTTCTGGTACGTCCACGGCACGGCGCCGGTCCGGCCGGGCGCGATGGCGACGGTGGTGGGGACGTCGCGGCCGATGAAGGTGACGGCGGAGGCGGGGGAGGCGGGGGCCGTGGCGAGGGTGAGGGAGAGCACGGCCACGGTGGTGGTGCGGGTGAGGGTTCGGATCACGGTCGTGATGATCGTGGACGAACGGGATCGCGAAGGGTGATCGGCACAGGAAAGGGAGCGCGGTTCACCCTTCCGGCGGGCGGAAGCTCACCGGCGCGTCGAAGGCGGCCCGGCGGGTCGCCCGGCGCAGGGCGCGCAGCACGGGCGTGCCGAGGGTGAGGCACAGGACGACGGTCAGCGCGGCCCTCGGCAGGTCCCAACCCAGCGAGGTGGTCAGGCAGTAGGCGGCGAAGCGGACCAGGTTGGCGCCCACCGGGTCGCCCGGGACGAAGGAGATGGAGCCCGCCAGTCCGCCGATGTACGGCCAGCCCTGCAGGTTCATGATGGTGCCGTACAGGACGGACGCGAGAGCGCCGTACCCCGCGAGCAGCAGCAGTTCGCGGCGGCCGCGCAGCGTGGCGGGGCCCGGCAGCAGCCCCGCGCCGAGGCAGACCCAGCCCATCGCCAGCATCTGGAACGGCAGCCACGGGCCGACCCCGCCGGTGAGCAGGGCGGAGGCGAACATCGACAACGAGCCCAGCACGAAGCCGAATCCCGGTCCGAGCACCCGCCCGGACAGCACCATCAGGAAGAACATCGGCTCCAGGCCCGCCGTGCCCGCGCCGAGCGGGCGCAGCGCCGCGCCCGCCGCGGCCAGGACGCCCAGCAGCGCCACGGACTTGGCGTCCAGCCCGGGCGCGCCGCCGCCCGCCTCGCGCCCCTCGGAGATCTGCGCGATGACCACGGCGAGCAGCAGCGGGAGCAGGAGCGCGAACAGCCAGGGCGCGTCGGTGGAGTGGCCCACCAGCGCGGACTCGGTGGAGGCGAGCAGCGGCCAGCCGAAGGCGGCGACGCCGACGGTGGAGACGAGCAGGAGCGTCGCGATGGAGCGACGGCCGAGCGGGATCGGTCGGTTCATGCGTCCAGAGCCTCCGCGACCTGCCCCACGGTGAGCCACGGCCCCGGGGCCAGCACCTTCGCGACCTGCGGGGCGAAGGCGGGGGAGGAGACCACCACCTCCGCCGTCGGCCCGTCCGCGACGATCTCCCCCTCGGCCAGGATCACCGTGCGGTGGGCGAGTTCGGCCGCGAGCTCCACGTCGTGCGTGGCCAGCAGGACGGCGTGCCGCTCGGCGGCGAGGCCGCGCAGGATCTCCACCAACCGGGCCTTGGCGGCGTAGTCCAGGCCGCGGGTCGGCTCGTCGAGCAGCAGCAGCGGGGGCCGGGCGGTGAGCACGACGGCGAGTGCGAGGGTGAGCCGCTGGCCTTCGGAGAGGTCGCGCGGGTGGGCGGTGTCGGCGATGCCGGGCAGCAGGCGCTCGACCAGCGCGCGGCAGGTGCCCGGGGCGGCGCCCGCGTCCGAGTCCGCGGCCGCGCACTCGGCGGCGACCGATGCGCCGTACAGCAGGTCGCGCGGGTCCTGCGGGACGAGGCCGACCTCGCGGATCAGCTCGGCGGGGCGGGTGCGGTGCGGGACGCGGCCGCCGACCCGGACGCTGCCGGAGGCGGGGGCGTGCAGGCCGACCAGGGAGCCCAGCAGGGTGGACTTGCCGGCGCCGTTGCGGCCCATCAGGGCGGTGATCTCGCCGGAGTGGAGGGCGAGGTCGACGCCGCGCAGGGCCTGCACCGGGCCGCGCCGCACGGCGAGGCGGCCGGCGACGGCGATCGGCTCACTGGCGACGGCGTTCGGCTCACCGGCGACGGCGATCGGCCCACCGGCAGGGGCGGGCGCGGGGGTGGGCGCGGCAGCGGGAGCCCGGCCGTCGAGCCGCTCCCGGAGCCCGGCGGCCTTGCGCCGGGCGTCGCGCACCGACAGCGGCAGCGGCCGCCAGCCCGCGAGCCGGCCGAGGCCGACGACCGGCGGGTGCACCGGGGAGTGCGCCATCACCTCGGCCGGCTCGCCGAGCACCGGGGGTGCGCCCGGGGTCAGCAGCAGCACCTGGTCGGCGTACTGGACGACCCGCTCCAGCCGGTGCTCGGCCATCAGCACGGTGGTGCCCAGGTCGTGCACCAGCCGCTGCAGGACGGACAGCACCTCCTCGGCCGCGCCGGGGTCGAGCGCCGAGGTCGGCTCGTCCAGGACCAGCACCCGCGGGTGCACGGTGAGCACCGAGCCGATCGCGACGCGCTGCTGCTGGCCGCCGGAGAGCGAGCCCAGCGCGCGGTCGCGCAGCTCGGCGAGGCCGAGCAGATCGAGGGTCTCCTCGACCCGGCGGCGCATCACGTCGCCCGGCAGGCCCAGCGACTCCATGCCGTAGGCGAGTTCGTCCTCCACGGTGTCGGTGACGAAGTGCGCCGCCGGGTCCTGCCCCACCGTGCCGACCAGGTCGGCGAGTTCGCGCGGCCGGTGCTCGCGGGTGTCCCGGCCGCCGACGGTGACCCGACCGTGCAGCACACCGCCGGTGAAGTGCGGCACCAGGCCGCTGACCGTGCCCAGCAGAGTGGACTTGCCGGAGCCCGACGGGCCCACCAGCAGGCAGAGTTCGCCCTCGGGGACGGTGAGGTCCACCCCGTCCAGGACGGGCGCGGCCGAGTCCGCGTACCGGACGGAGACCTGCTCGAAGGTGATCACGATGCCCTCCGGGGCGGGGTCGGGGTGGCGAACGCCGGCACCAGGCCGAGCAGCGCGGTCAGCACGGCGGCGAGCGGCAGCGCCGGGACGGTCGGCGGGACGACGGTGGGGGCGAAGGCGGCCGGGTCCTGCGCGGCGAGGTAGCCGGTGAGGGCCGCCACCGCCGCGCCGGAGCCGGCGGTCAGCCACTCCGGAAACGCCCAAGGGTCAGGACGGTAGCGGGTTCTGACGGCCCGTCGGCCGCCCAGCAGCAGTCCGGCGAAGGCGGCGGCCAGGCCGAGCGCCAGCACGGGAAGCGCCCAGCCCGCGCCGCCGGCGGTCAGCAGGCCGTACGCGGCCAGGCAGACCCCGAGCAGTCCGGCCAGGGTGAGCGCGGCCGTCACCCGGGCGAGCCGGCGCGGGACGTCGGCGGTCCGCCCGAAGCCGCGGGTGTCCATGGCCGCCGCCAGCGCGATCGACCGCTCCAACGCGCCCTCCAGCACCGGCAGTCCGACGCTCAGGACGGCGGCCACGCCCTTGTCCGCACGGCCCCGCAGCCGACGTGCGGCGCGCAGCCGGCGGACGTCGGCGACCAGGTTCGGCGCGAAGGTCATCGCCACCACCACGGCCACGCCCGCCTCGTAGAGCGCGCCGGGCAGGGTGCGCAGCAACCGGGCCGGGCTGGCCAGCGAGTTGGCGGCGCCGACGCAGATCAGCAGGGTGGCCAGCCGCAGCCCGTCGTACAGCGCGGCGAGCAGGCCCTCGGCCGTCACCCGGCCGCCGATCCGCACCCCCTGCGCCCAGGCGGGCAAGGGCAACTCGGGCAGGGTGAACAGCACATGGGTGCCGGGGATCGGCGAGCCGAGGAAGACGGCGAACACCAGCCGGATGCCCAGCACCAGCAGCCCCAGCCGCAGGAACGCCCCGTACGACCGCGACCAGGGCGCATCGCCGCGGCGCGCCGCGACCACGTACCCGGCGACGGCGGCGAGCAGCAGCAGGATCGCCGGGTTGGTGGTGCGGGTCGCCGCCGCGCCCAGCCCGAGCGCCCACAACCACCAGGCCCCGGGGTGCAGTTGGCGGGGGCCGGTGGGCGGTCGGGTGCTGCGGGTGGTGCGGCTCACGGAGACGTTCCTGGATTGGGGGCGGCCTGGGCGGGGTTCACGGCTTCACGACGTCATGGCTTCTCGACGTCATGGCTTGACGTCACGGCTTCACGGCGTCGCGGTTTCACGACGTCACGGCTTCACGGGGTGCGGCGGCGGCGCGCCTGCCGGACGGCGCCGCCGGCGAGCACGGCGACCAGCGCGCCACCGGCGATCAGACCGATGTCCGGGCCCCCGCCGTGGTCGGCGGAGGTGGCCGCGGCGCCCGGTGCGGCGGCGCCGCCCGCCGCACCGACCTGGTCGGCGCAGCCCGCCGACGGGTACCCGGCGATGGCGCACAGCAGTCCGTTGGAGTCGTACCGCAGCGGCGGCGCGACGGCGGCCAGCACCTCGGCGGAGGTGGCCCGCGGCGCGACGGCGGCACAGGCGGTCCGCGGCCCGGGCACCGTGGCGCCGGTCGCCCCGGCGTCCTCGGCGGTTCCGAAGTCCAGCACGACGGCCACCCGCTTGCGGCCCTCCTGCGCGGGCGTCCGCGCGCAGATGTCGGCGAAGCTCCCGGCCGTCCGCGGCTTGGCGGCGTCCTGCCCGCCGTCCGGACTCACCGCGAACCGCCACCCGTCCACGGCGCCGTCCGGCGGTACCGCGATCGCCGGTCCCTGCTGCTGGTACGCCCAGCTCCCGCCCTCGGCACCGCGCCAGAACGACCAGTACCGGTACCCGGCCGCTTCGGCGGGCGCCGCCCCGGCGACCACCAGCAGCACCCCGACCAGCGGCACCAGCAGCCCGGCGAGCCGACCCCGCGGAGCGGGGACGGCGGGCCGACCCACGGCGCCGGAGGCGACGGCCGAGGCGCGGTGCGGTCGCCGCGCGGTGGTGGCGACCGGCCCTGAGGCGCGGCGCGGACGGCCCCGGGCCGCGCCCGCCGCGGGCGTCACCGGTGCCGCGGGCCCGCCCGTGCCGGTCGACGACGGCCGGGCGGCGCGGGGGTGGGGGGTCGGGGGCATCAGAGGTTCGGGTTGCGCTTGCGCTGGAGGCTGAGGAGGAGTCCGCCGCCGATGCCGATGAGGAGGCCGACGCCGATGATCCAGTACTGGCTGATGCCGTCGTTCTTCTTCTTCGCCGGGGTGGCCTCGTCCGTGGCGGCCGGGGCGGCCTTGGGGGTGGGGCCGAGGGCGGTCAGCTTGCCGGTGAGGTCGGCGGTGGAGCGGTGGTCGGCGTGGGCGACGAGGAGGAGGGTGGCGGTGGCGCCGGCGTCGGTGCCGTTCTTGGTCCAGGTGTCAGCCTGCGCGTCCAGCCAGTCGACGGCGTTGGTGGCCTGGTCGGGGTGGCCGCTCTGGATGAGGGAGAGGGCGGCCCAGGCGGTGGCGGTGTAGTCGGGGCTCGGTGCGGCGCCCGGGGTGGTGAGGGTGAGGTGGTCGCCGCCGGCCGTGAGCTGGGCGGTGAGGTAGGCGCCGACGGCCTCGCCCGCCTCGGCGTGCGGGACGGTGACGGGCGCGGAGCCGTCCGCGCAGGCGAGCGGCTTGGGCGGGGTGTCGGCGCGCACGGAGTTGGCGACCGGCAGGTGTCCGCCGGCGGCGGCGAGCGCGGCCTGGCCGCTGGCGAGGCCGTTGGGGGCGAGGGCGCCGGTGGCGGTGTCCGGCTGGTAGGCGAAGGCGCCGCGCTGGTCGGCGGGGGCCGTGCAACCGAGCTGGAAGCGGGCGAGGCCGTCGAAGGCGTTCTTGCCGGCCTTGGTGACGCCGGCCGGGTCGGTCCTGGCGGCGAACAGCGCGTTGACGGCGAGTCCGGTGGAGTTGGCGTCGCCGGGGCTGCCGGGGTTGTAGGCCCAGCTGCCGTCGGCGTTCTGGTTGGCCTTGAGCCAGGCGACGCCCTGGTCGACGGCCGGCTGGTGTCCGCCGAGGGCGACCAGGGCCTGGATGGCGACGGCGGTGGCGTTGCTGTCCTCGGTCTTGGGGTCGCAGGCCGCGCCGGCCGCCCGGTAGGAGGGCCAGCCGCCGTCCTCGCACTGCTGGCCGGTGAGCCAGCCGACCGCCGAGTCGGCCGGGGTGACCTTGGCCGCGGTGAGCGCGGTCAGCGCCAGCGACTGCCGCCACACGCCGTCGTACGTCGGGTCGCTCTTCCCGTACAGGCCGTCGGGGACGGCGGCCGGGGTCGGGGCGGGGCTGTCGGCGAGGGCCGGGCCGGCGGCGATGCCGGTGAGCAGCGCGGCGGACAGGGCGGCGGCGCCCAGGCGGGCGGCGGTGAGCATGGTGCGGTCGTGCCTTTCGGTGAGCGGTGGTGGCCCTGGCGGGGGCCGTTCCGTAGTCCTCGACGGTGCCGGGCGCGTGCGTCCGGCCGGCCGCTCGCCCCGCCCCGGGTGCTCCGACTCGTCCGGCGGCCGGGGGCCGGGACTCACGGTTGCGGGGTCAGCGCCGGATTCGCACCGGCTTCCCCCGGGGGAGGAGCGGGATGGAGTTGTGCTGCCCGTCGACTCTAGCCGCCGGAGCGCCGCCGTCTCCTCGGCCGGTGCCCCCTCCGGTCTCCCGGCCCGGGCAGGAACAGGTTCCAGTCGGCGGGAGCCGGGGCCGGTGCGCTCACGGCAGGGTGAGCAGGCGGGCCGCGGTGTGCAGGTCGGCCCGGACCTCGGCGATCGAGGCGCGTCCGGAGAGCCAGGCCACGAGCGCCGAGTGCCAGGTGTGCTCGATCACCCGGACCGCCGCGCGCTGGCTCTCGCTGGGCGGGCCGGACTGGCCGATCGCGTCCAGGATGAGCTGCCCGGTGGCCACGCTGACCTGGTCCACCTCGGCGCCGACCGAGCGGTCCGCGAAGGACAGCGCCCGGACCATCGCCTCGGCGAGCAGCGGTTCGCGCTGCAGCGCGTGGAAGGCCCGGGTGAGGGTGTCGGCGACCCGCAGGGCCGGCTCGGGGTCGGTCGGCGGATGCCGCCGGATGTGCTCGTGCAGGCCTTGGAGCTGCTCCAGCATCACCGCGACCAGCAGGTGCACCTTGGAGGGGAAGTACCGGTACAGCGTGCCCAGCGCGACCTGCGCGCTCTCCGCGACCTCCCGCATCTGCACCGCCTCGTACCCGCCCCGGGCGGCCAGCGCGGTGGCGGCCCGCAGGATCCGCCGGCGCCGTTCGGCCTGGCGGGTGGTCAGCGGCAGCACACCGGGCCGGGGCGCGGCGGCGGCCGGGGACGGGGACTCGGTGGACGGCGGCAAGGGTGCTCCCGGGCGGGCGAGAGTGGCGAGGTGCTCCACGAGGTCGGCAGGGTCGGCGTGGCGGGAATCACCAGCCCTGGCTCCTGAGGAAAAGCTACGGGCCGGTATCTTCGAGGTCTCTCATTGTTCACGTGGTCGACGACGAGTTCCACATCCACTGAAACCTGATCTACTTTAGCGACCGGAAGCACCGACCGGCAGCTCAGATAGCAGCTAGAGAAGAGGGCCCAGGATGACCGCGCAGCCGCTGCGGATTGCCCTGCTGTCGTACCGCGGGGACCCCTTCTGCGGCGGTCAGGGCGTGTACGTACGGCATCTCTCGCGTGAGCTGGCCAGGCTGGGCCACCACGTGGACGTGATCGGCGCCCAGCCGTACCCGGTGCTGGACGAGGTCGAGGGCCCCGGCTCGGTGCGCCTGGTCGAGCTGCCCAGCCTGGACCTCTACCGCGCCGACGACCCCTTCCGCACCCCCGCCCGCGGCGAGTTCCGCGGCCCGGTGGACGTGCTGGAGTTCGCCACGATGCGCACCGGCGGCTTCCCCGAGCCGTTGACCTTCTCGCTGCGCGCCCGCCGGTACCTGGCCGCCCACAAGGGCCGCTACGACGTGGTGCACGACAACCAGACCCTCGGCTACGGCCTGCTGGGCCTGGCCCGGCACGGCTTCCCGCTGGTCACCACGATCCACCACCCGATCACCGTGGACCGGCAGTTGGAGCTGGACGCGGCCGCCACCCGGCTCAAGCGGCTGTCGCTGCGCCGCTGGTACGCCTTCACCCGGATGCAGCGCCGGGTGGCCGCCCGGCTGGACCGGGTGATCACCGTCTCCGGCACCTCGCAGCGCGAGATCGCCGAGCACCTGGGCGCCGCGTCCGGCGCGATCTCGGTGGTGCCGATCGGCGCCGACACCCGGCTCTGGTCGCCCTCGGACGCGGTCGAGCGGGTGCCCGGCCGGATCGTCACCACCTCCAGTGCCGACGTCCCCCTGAAGGGTCTGGTCTTCCTGGTCGAGGCGCTCGCCAAGGTCCGCACCGAGCGGGACGCCCACCTGGTGGTGGTCGGCAAGCCGCAGAAGGAGGACGGGCCGGTGGCCGAAGCGGTGCGCCGGTTCGGGCTGGCGGAGCACATCGAGTTCCGCAGCGGACTGACCGACGAGGAGCTGGTCGACCTCTACCGCTCGGCCGAGGTGGCCTGCGTCCCGTCCCTGTACGAGGGCTTCTCGCTGCCCGCCGCCGAGGCGATGGCCACCGGCACCCCGCTGGTGGCCACCACCGGCGGGGCGATCCCCGAGGTGGCAGGGCCGGACGGGGAGACCTGCCTGGCCGTGCCGCCGGGGGAGGCGGACGCGCTGGCCGCCGCGCTCGGCCGGCTGCTGGACGACCCGGAGCTGCGCGCCGACCTTGGCGCGGCCGGGCGGGAGCGGGTGCTGGCCCGGTTCACCTGGGAGCGGGCCGCCGAGCTGACCGCCGAGGCCTACCGCGCGGCGATCGCCACCGGCGTGGGCGCCCGGGCCCGCTCCGGGCCCGGCTGGCGGTACGTGGCCTAGCCGCGGCGTCGGCCGCCCGGTCCGGGTGCGCCGGCGCGGACCGCCGCCCCGGGCGCGTGCCGCCCGACGAAGCGTGACGAAGCGTCAAGGACGCTTGGTAGCAATAGGAATGGGAGTCCTGCAGTGCTGACCGTCGATTTCTCGCGCTTCCCGCTCGCCCCCGGCGACCGGGTGCTCGACCTGGGCTGCGGCGGGGGCCGGCACGCGTTCGAGTGCTACCGCCGCGGCGCCAACGTGATCGCCCTCGACCAGAACACCGAGGAGATCGCCGAGGTCAAGAAGTGGTTCGCGGCGATGGAGCAGGCCGGTGAGGCCCCCGAGGGCGCGTCGGCGGTCGCCATGGAGGGCAACGCGCTGGCGCTGCCGTTCGAGGACGAGTACTTCGACAAGATCATCATCTCCGAGGTGATGGAGCACATCCCGGACGACAAGGGCGTGCTCAACGAGATGTTCCGGGTCCTCAAGCCGGGCGGCCTGCTCGCCGTCACGGTGCCGCGCTGGCTGCCCGAGAAGATCTGCTGGGCGCTGTCCGACGAGTACCACGAGGTCGAGGGCGGCCACATCCGGATCTACCGGGGCGACGAACTGCTCGGCAAGCTCAAGGACGCCGGCCTGGAGCCGTACGGCACCCACCACGCGCACGCGCTGCACTCGCCGTACTGGTGGATCAAGTGCGCGGTCGGCGTGAACAACGACAAGGCGCTGCCGGTCAAGGCCTACCACCAGCTGCTGGTCTGGGACATCGTCGGCACCCCGGTGATCAGCACCCTCACCAAGGCCGCCGAGCGGGCGCTCAACCCGGTCATCGGCAAGAGCTTCGTCGCGTACGCCTCCAAGCCGAACCGCGCCCCGGGCGGCACGGCGTGACCGCCGCCGTCCCCGAGGTGCTGCTCCTCGACGGCGTGCTGGACGCCGAGCAGGCCGCCGACACCGTGCGCAGCATCCTCGCCGAGCAGCGGCCGGACGGCGCCATACCCTGGTTCGCCGGCCACCACCTGGACCCCTGGGACCACACCGAGGCCGCGATGGCCCTCGACACGGCCGGCGAGCACGCCGCCGCCGAGGCCGCCTACCGCTGGCTCGCCGCCACCCAGAACCCGGACGGCTCCTGGTACGCCGCGTACACCGACGGCGTGGTCACCGACCGGGCCAAGGAGAGCAACTTCTGCGCCTACGTGGCGGTCGGCGTCTGGCACCACCACCTCAGCGCCGGCGACGACGCCTTCCTGGAGTGGATCTGGCCGGTGGTCCGGCGCGCCCTGGACTTCATCGTCTCGCTGCGGCTGCCCGGCGGCCCGATCGCCTGGCGGGTCGACGAGGACGGCGGCGCCACCGACGAGGCGCTGCTCACCGGTTCGTCCAGCATCCTGCACGCGCTGCGCTGCGGCCTGGCCATCGCCGACTACCTGGAGGAGCCGCAGCCCGACTGGGAGCTTGCGGCCGGCCGGCTGCGGCACGCCATCGCCCACCACCCCGAGCGGTTCCTGGACAAGGACCGCTACTCGATGGACTGGTACTACCCGGTGCTCGGCACCGGCCTGCGCGGCGACGCGGCGGTGGCCCGGATCGAGCGGGACTGGGAGCGCTTCGTCGTCCCCGGCCTCGGCGTGCGCTGCGTCAGCGACCGCCCGTGGGTGACCGGCGGCGAGAGCGCCGAACTGGCCCTGGCGCTCTGGGCGATCGGGCAGTCCGACCGCGCGGTGGACATCCTGCGCTGGATCCAGAAGCACCTGCGGCACGAGGACGGCTCGTACTGGACCGGGTACGTCTTCGAGGACGACGCGATCTGGCCGGAGGAGCGCACCACCTGGACGGCCGGGGCACTGCTGCTCGCGGTGGCCGCGCTCGGCGGGGACCCGGCGACGGTCGCGGTCTTCGGCGGGGACCAGCTGCCCACCGGGCTGGTGGTCCAGGACTGCTGCTGAGCGGGGCGGTCCGGGACCGCCGCTCGGCGCGGCCGCACGCAAGCGGCCGCACGCAAGCGGACACACGGAAGGGGCGGGACCGGTTCTCCGGTCCCGCCCCTTCCCGTGGTGCCTGCGGCCGCGTCCGGGGACGTCAGCCGCGCTGCAGGCCGGTGGTGTCGTTCAGCAGGCCCTGGGTGCCGTCCGCCAGCTGGGCGACCAGCGCGGTGCCGCGCTGCTCGACGGCCAGGTACCAGGTGCCGGGCACGACCTCGCCGATCGGGGCGCCGGCCGGGTTGTCCTTCGGGGCCAGCTGGCGCGGCGCCGGGACGGCGAACCAGTACGGCTGGAAGTCCGCCGCCGGGGCGGCCGGGGTCGGCTGCGGGGCCGGCGCGCCGGCGTCCTGCGGCTGACCGGGCTGGACCGGCTGGCCGGGCTGCGGCTGGCCGCCGGCCGGGTAGCCGTAGCCGCCGGCCGGCTGGGCGCCGAACGCCGGGTCGTGGCCCTGTGCCGGGTAGCCGTACTGGCCGGGCTGGCCGGGGGCACCCGGGTGGCCGGGCTGGCCCGGGACGGGGTAGCCGCCCTGGTAGGGCGCGGCCGGGCGGTCGGTGACCAGCGGGGCCTTCAGCGCGGGCACCAGCGGCGCGGCCGCGGCGGCACCGGCCAGCACGATCAGCGAGATGAAGCCGAGCCAGGCGCCGAAGCCGTGGCTGAGACGGGTACCGCCCGGGCCGCCGCCCAGCGCCCAGATCGCGGTCCACAGCGCCGCCACCGCGAACGCGATGCCCCACTGGTCCAGCCGCAGGCCGAGCACCTGGCGGTTGGCGCCGGCCGGGCCCTGGAAGCGCTGCACCAGGATCAGCACGGCTGCGGCGATGCCCAGCAGGTAGATCGAGGGCAGGATGGGGAACAGCTGGGTGCTCCACGCGTTCTGCGAGGTGTCCCCGCAGTACGGACCGCTGCAGTCCACGGTCCAGTAGGGCAGGAAGGAGGCGATGAAGAGCAGGACGGCCGCGCCTGCGACGGCGGCGTCTCCCCTGGTGAGAGCGCGCAGATTCACTAACGTTCCCCTCGTTGACGTGTCGTGGACGGTGCTTCGTGCGGTCGGGCTGACCGGCCGAAACTCCCGAACGGACCAGAAGCCTAGGCCCAACCGTCCTGCCGGTGCACGGCGGGACCCGGGAATGGGGCGAAGTCGTTGCAAACCGCGCGGGCCGGGCGGAGCTCGTCCACCGGGGTCTGCGGCTCAACTTCCGTACTGGGTCGTCGAGTCTTCTATTGAGTCGTCAGGAACGCGGTCAGCGCGTCGGCGATCCCCTGGGCCGCCTGCTGGCGCCACTGAGGGTCCGTCATGTGCTTCGCGTCCGTCGAGTTGCGCATGTTACCGCACTCGATGAACACCTTGGGGACGGCCGACAGGTTGAGGCCGCCCAGGTCGGAGCGGGTGTCCAGGCCCTGGTCGGCGATGTAGTCGGCGTACGGCTCGCCGGTCGCGGCGTGGAAGTGATCGCGCAGCAGCAGGCCCAACCGGTGCGAGGGTTCGACGATCGCGGCGTTGTTCGCCTTCCCGGCCACCACCTTGGCGGGCATGATCACGTGGAAGCCGCTGCCGCTCGCCGGGCCGCCGTCCCCGTGCACCGAGACCGCGACGTCGGCGTGCGCGTCCGCACCGGCCTTGGCGCGCTCGTCGATACACGGGCCCCAGGGGCGGTCGCCGTCCTGCACCAGCACCACCTTGGCGCCCCGGGCGGCCAGGATCTCGCGGGCCCGGCGGGAGACGTCCAGGGTGTACTCGGCCTCGGTGTAGCCGGCGTTGGTCTCCGTCCCGGTGGTGTCGCACTCCTTGCGGGCGTTGCCGATGTCCACCTGACGGTTGATCTCGGCGGAGTGCGCGACGTTGCCGGGGTTGTGGCCGGGGTCGAGCAGGACGGTGCGGCCGGCCAGGCCGGCCGCCGCCGCGGCGGTCGGGGCGGTGGTCGCGCCGGCGGTCGGGGTGGTGGTCGCCGCGGGCGCGGGAGCGGGCGTCCCGGCCGCCGGGGCGTCGGTGGTGGGCGGCGGGGCGACGGGCGGCAGCAGCGGCGAGGCGCCGGGGTCGGCGGCCGCGGGCGTGCCGGTGGCGCCCGCCGTGGCCGGGGCGGCGGAGGCGGCGGCCGTGGCGCCCGCCGGGTCGGAGTGGTCCAGGGCCTGCCAGCCGAACCAGCCCGCCGTGCAGAGCGGTACGGCCGCGGCCACCACGGTGGTGACGCGCAGCAGGGTGGAGCGGCGGGGCGGTCGGGGGGCGGTGCCGGTCACGGGTGGATCAGATCCTGTCCTGGGTGCGCGGGGTCAGGCCGAAGCTGTTCGCGATCGGGTTCCACTTGGTCATGAAGTCCGTCTTCGCCTGGGTGGCCTGCGGGTTGAGTTCGTCCGCGTGCTTCTTGTCCTGGGTGGTCGGGGCCCGCCCGGAACAGCCCTGGGCGGCGACGGCGCGCGCCCAGGCCGCGTACGCCTTGTCGATGTCGGCGGACAACTGCCAGGCGGACTTCAGCGAGTTCAGCGCCTCCGTCCCGCCCGGCACGTCCGAGACGCTCAGCTTGCCGAGCTTGGTCAGCAGCGCGGCGCGCTGGGTGGCACCGCTGTCGAACACCTGCGCCGCGCTCTCGATGTCGGCTTTCGACGGGCAGCTGCTCACCTTGGCGACGGCGCTGCCGATCGGGGCCTTGGCGTTCTCGCCCTCGCTCAGCAGGCCGTCCAGCGCCTGCGCCTGGGCCTGGGCGTTGGGCCCGGCACCGGTCGCGGTCGGCGACGGCGTGGCGGTGGGCGAGGCCGGGGCGCTCGCGGTGCCGCTCGGCGGGGCGTCCGTACCGGCGGGCGCGGGGGCGGGCTGCGGAGCGCCGGAGCCGTTCGCCGGGGTGCCGGTGGGGGCCGGCGCGGCCTGACCGTCCTTGGCGCCGCCGTCCCTGGCGGCGAACACCAGGCCGCCGCCGATCGCCAGCACCAGCAGCAGTGCGAAGCCGATCAGCAGCGGGGCCTTGCGGTTGGCGGGGCGGTCCTCGTCGTCGTCGGCGGCGTAGGCGGAGGGGTAGTCGGCGGGGTGCTCCGGTCCGCCGCCGTACGGGGCCTGCGGCGGGGCGGCGGGCGGCTGGGGGTAGCCGTAGCCCTGGGGCGGCTGCTGCTGCGGGGCCGGGAAGGGCGGGGCCTGGAACGGCTGGGTCGGGTGCTGCGGGGCCTGCTGCGGGGCGGTCGCGTGCGGGGGGAACGGCGAGGCCGCGGGCGGGGCGGCCGGGGGCGGGGTCGCGCCGCGGGGGATCGGGGCGGTCGGCGGGTCGTAGCCGGGCGCGGTGGCCAGGTACGGGCGGGCGCCCAGCGGCGGGCCCTGGTCGCCGACGCCACCGGGCGGGGGCGCTGGGGCGACCATGCCGAGACGGGGGTCGACCGGGCCCTGGGGGGCGGCCGGCGGCTGCGGTGCGGCGGGCGCCTGGGGGCCCGCGGCCGCCTCGGGGGCGGGTCCGCCGTCGGCCGGGTGCTGCGGGTTGCGCACCCAGCCACCGGCACCGCCGCGCGCCGTGGGGTCCCAGACCGCCGGAGCGGTGTTCTGCTGGTCCGTCATGTCGCTGCTGGCCCCCACCGTCCGCCGATGCTCTGCCTGGTGCTGCGCGGCCACCGTACCGTTCGGTCCCCCGACCGACAGCCCCGGCACGACGTTAGAGCATCGGCGCGGGGCGGTGGGGCGGCTCGGCGGATCCGTCCGGTCCGGGCCCTCGGCGGGGCGGGCCGGGGCGTCCGGGGCGTCCGGCGGGCGGGGCGCAGGGCGCGGGGACCAGGGGGCGGGATGAGCGGACGGGGCTCAGCGGGGGGAGCGGCGCAGGACGCGCAGGGAGCCGGTCACCGAGACCTCCTCGAAGCCCTCGGCGAGCGCCCGCAGGTACACCCGGTACGGGGCCTGGCCGCCGTCCGCCGGGTCCGGGAAGACGTCGTGCACCACCAGCAGGCCCTCCGGCGCCAGGTGCGGCACCCAGCCCTCGTAGTCGCCGGTCGCGTGCTCGTCGGTGTGCCCGCCGTCGATGAACACCAGGCCCAGCGGACGCCCCCACAGCGCGGCGATCCGCGGCGAGCGGCCGACCAGCGCCACCACGTGCTCCTCCAGCCCGGCGGCGTGCAGGGTGCGGCGGAAGCGGGGCAGGGTGTCCATCAGGCCGACCTCCGGGTCGACCAGGGAGGTGTCGTGGTACTCCCAGCCGGGCTGCTGCTCCTCCGAGCCGCGGTGGTGGTCCACGGTCAGCGCGACCGTCCCCGCCTCCCGGGCCGCCGCCGCCAGCAGGATCGCCGAGCGGCCGCAGTAGGTGCCGATCTCCAGTACGGGCAGGCCGGTGTCGCGGGCCGCCGTCACCGCGGCCGCGTACAAGGCGAGCCCCTCGTCCACCGGCATGAACCCGGTGGCCGCCTCGAACGCCGCCAGCACCTCGGGCGCCGGGCGGGCGCTCTGCAGCAGGTCGGACATGCGGTGCTCCTCGGGGTCGGGCCGGACCGGGCCGCATCGGGCCGGTCGGGTCGAGTGTCGTGGACGGACGTGCTGGGGACCCTACTCGACGGTAGCGGCGGGGGGTGCGGGCGGCCCCGGGAGACCGGGGGAATCGGGGCGGATCGGACGGCGGGCCGTGTGCCCCGCCGTGTGGAACCCGTTCTATCGACCCTGCGGGGGCCATGCCAGAATCGGCCCGTCCGAGGATCCACTCCGCGTCACACGATGCCCACAGGGAGCAGCACATGCGCGCAGCCGTCCTGCACAAGACCGGCCAGGACACCCTCGACGTCCGGCCCGACGTGACCGCGGTCGGCTTCGGGAGCGGCAGCGTCCGGGTCCGGATGCGCGCCGCCAGCCTCTGCCACTCCGACCTCTCCGCGATGAGCGGCGTCCTGCCCCAGCCCGCTCCGTTCGTCCCGGGCCACGAGGGCGCCGGTGACGTGGTGGAGGTCGGCGAGGACGTGACCGGCTTCGCCGTCGGCGATCGCGTGGTGCTCTGCTGGATGGCCCCCTGCGGGCGCTGCGACCACTGCGTACGGGACCGCGGACACCTCTGCATCGCCAGCCTCCGCCGGCTCGGCGCCCCCGGCTTCCGGATCGAGGAAGGCGGGGTGACCGCCTCCGGCTTCTACGGCACCGGCGCCTTCGCCGAGGAGGTGGTGGTCCCCGCCGACGCCCTCATCAAGGTGCCCGCCGACCTCCCGTACGAGGTCGCCGCACTGATCGGCTGCGGCGTCACCACCGGCATCGGCGCCGCGGTCAACACCGCCGAGGTCGAGCCCGGTGCCTCCGTCGCCGTGATCGGCGCGGGCGGCGTCGGCATCGCCACCGTGCAGGGCGCCCGGGTCTGCGGAGCCGGCCGGATCACCGTCGTCGACCCGGTCGCCTCCCGCCGCGAGCGCGCCCTCGCCTTCGGCGCCACCGAGGCGATCGCCCCCGAGGAGCTGAAGGCCGTCGCCAAGAAGGTGCCCGGCGGCGGCTTCGACTACGTCTTCGAGGCCGTCGGCCGCGCCGCCACCGTCCGGGCCGGCTACGACGCGGCCCGCCGCGGCGGCGCCGTGGTCGTCATCGGCGCGGGCGCGCAGGACGACCTCGCGCAGTTCACCATGGGCGAGCTGTTCTTCAACGAGAAGCGCCTGCTGCCCTCGCTCTACGGCGGGGCGACGGTCGGCCGCACGATCGCGCTCGTCGTGGACCTCTGGCGGGCCGGGCGGATCGACCTCGACGGCATGATCACCCACCGGGTGGGCCTGGCGGACGTCAACGACGCGATCGCGCAGATGCGCAGCGGCGAGGCGCTGCGGACCGTCGTGACGATGGACTGAGGGCCGGGCCGACGCCCCGGCACGAACGCCGAGGGCCCGCCGGGGGAGTGCTGCTCCCCTCGGCGGGCCCTCGTGTGCGTTCGCGACGTCCGCGGTGTTCGCGCGGTCGGATCAGCCCTGCGCCGCGGCCGCGCGGTGGCGGCCGTGCGGGTCGGCTTCCGGGCTGTCGTCGGCGGCGGACCGGCCGCGGTGACGGCCGTGCGCGCTGTCCCCGGCCGTCTTCTCGTCGGCGTCGGTCCCGGTGATCGCGGGTCCGGTGGTGTCGGTGAGGGTGTCGGACATGAGAAATCGTCTTTTCCGTGCGGAGGGTGCAGGTCATCGGCGCCCGTCCGGCGCCGGTGGCGCTCGGCTGGGTCCCCGATCGGGCGCTCGGTACGCGCCCGTAGCCGGTGATCGCGGCCCGTGCCCCGGCCACCATAACGGCCGGAACGGACGAGATCCTATCGAGATCATGACGCGAGCCCCGCGCCGGTCCGGGGTGCGAACGGCGTGTCCGCAGCGGCGCCGACAACCGGAGCTCACCAGCGGAGAGTTCACTCGGATCGAGGAGCGCGGCCGCCGGCCCGCCGAGGCGTGCCACCACCTCCGCCACGCCCCGCAGGGCCACGGTCCCGGGGCGAGACCCCCACCACCGAGGGGCGCGGCCGAGCGCGAGGGGCGGACACCGGGTGCCGCACCCCGGGCGGCCTCCGTCCACCGTCCACCGCCTCCGGGTCGGTGCCCCGGGCCGTGTCGGGCCCGGGAGTCCGGGAAAGGTGCCGCGGGCGTTCGGTCCGCTCGGCCCGGCGTCCGCGGGGGACGCGGGGGACGCGGGGGACGCGGGGCCGGGGTGGGCGGTCCGCTCAACCGGGCCGGCCGGTGCGCAGGAACGCGGCCAGCAGTTCGTGGAGCACCGCGGCGCCCTCCTCGGCGAGCACCTCGTGGCCGGACCCGGCCGCCTCGACGTAGCGGAAGTCCTCGCCCTCGATCCGGCCGATCCGCAGCAACTCGTGCCGCAGCGAACGGGATTGGCTGACCGGCACGACCTCGTCCCGGTTGCCGTGCACCACCAGCAGCGGGGCGCTGAGCCGGTGTGCCAGCTGCAGGACGTCGCGCGGCCCGCGGGCGTCGGCGATCGGTTCGCCGCCGCCCAGCCGGGTGGTCAACGCCCTTACGGGGGGCGCCGCTTCGGCCAGCAGCCGGGCGCCGGACAGGAAGGGGGCGACCACCGCGCAGCGGGCGACCTGGTCGGCCGGCGCGTGCGCGGCCGCGAGCAGGGCCAGGAACGCGCCGTAGCTGACCCCGAAGAGTGCGGGCGGCTCCAGGCCGAGTGCCGCCCGCTGCCCGGCGATGCCGTCCAGCAGGTAGAGCACGTCGTCCAGGTCGGGGCCGCCCCAGGCGCCGCGGATGGCCAGTGCGTGCGCCACGCCGTAGCCGGTGGAGCCGCGCTGGTTGGGCGCGACCACGGCCAGCCCCTCGGCGGCCATCCGCTGCAGGGCCGGGTCGAACTCCAGCCGCCAGGCGTCGGCCGGGCCGCCGTGCAGCGCCAGCACCAGGTGCGGGCTGCTCAGCCAGGCATCGCCGCCGTACACCACCGCTTCCAACGGGCCGGCCGGGCCCGCGAGTTCGAGGCTCTGCGCGGACTTCCAGCGGCCGCCCTCGCCGGGCGGGGTGCTGCCGTCCAGTCGCCAGCCGGACGGCGGGGTCCGGACCGGGCGCACCCCACCGGGGTGCCAGGGCAGGACGGTGTCCCGCCAGGGGCCGGGCAATCCGGAGGCGAGCGGCGCGAGTTGGAGCGGCAGGGGCATCGGGGCGGCCTCGGCCGGCAGCGGGCCGTGCGCCAGCAGCGCGTCCACGTCCAGGGTGGCCAGCGCCGCCGGGTGGTCGGGCGAGGAGTAGGGCATCCGCAGGCCGGCGGCGTCCCAGTGCCCGACCGCGCCGAGCCGCCCGGGCGGCACCGGCAGCGGGTCCAGCCGCCCGGCGGACGGTCGCCACAGGGCGAGCGCCGACCCGGCGCCGTGGTCGATCTGCACCGCGACCCGGGGGCCGTCGGCTCCCTGCCGCAGCGCGACCGGCCGCAGGAACATGCCCGCCACGTGCAGGCACTCCGGGAACCGCAACGGCTCGCCACCGCCGAGGACGCCCCAGCCGAGCCGGTCGGTGCCGGGCGCGTCGCTGCGCACCACGGCGAACCGGCTGTCCGGGTCGAAGAGCACCAGACGGTCGTTGCTGTGCTCGCCGATCTCCAGCAGCGGGGTGGCGGTGCCGCTGCGCAGGTCGAGCACCACGCTGCGGACCAGGCCCGCGGTCACCCGGTCCAGGGCGAGCAGGGCGCCCGCGCGGTCCAGCCAGGCCCCGCCGCCGTGCAGGCCCGGGATCTCGGCCACCCGTTCGGGCTCGCTGCCGTCCGCCCGGACCAGCCAGGCCGTGGTCGCCGGGCGGGTGTCGGTGCCGAGCGCGACCGCCACCGGGGTCCGGGGGCCCACGCGCTCCGGCACCGGGAGCGGCAGCAGACGCAGCCCGGGCATCCGCAGGGAGCCCAACGGCTGCTCCACGGCGGCGGTTCCGCCGTGCGGGGCGGACGACTCGGGCGCGCCGTACGGACCGCCCGCACCGCCGACGCCGTACAGCCCGCCCGCGCCGCCCGCGCCGCCCGTGCCGCCCGCGCCGCCCGATCCGTACGGCCCGGGCGCGAGGCGGACCAGGTCGTGCCGCTCGCCGTCGTGCCGGCAGACCAGCACCGAGCCGTCCGGCAGGGCGACCAGCTGCGAGCGCAGGCTCTCCGAGCGGTTGCCGGACAGCGGCAGCGCGAGCGGCGTGGCCGGGGCGCCGTTCTGTGGCAGCCGCCAACTCTCCACGTACCAGCCGCTGTCGGCGGAGGCGGCCAGGCAGGCGGCGTGGCTGCCGTCGGCGGCGAAGGTGAAGCTCAGCCGGCGCAGCGCCTGCGTCACGGTCCGGGTGGCCACGTTCACGACCCGCTCACCCCGCTCGATGGGGAAGGGAGACGGCGTACCGAGGGCGGTACCGGGTCCAGCCAGAGCCGGGGGCCGCCGTGGCGCAGCCGCAGCAGGAAGGCCAACGGGCCTGCCGTGCCGGTGCCGTAGGCGGGGGCGCAGCCGGTGCCGGTCTCGTCCGGGAGTACCAGGAGTCCGTCGCGCAGGGCCGCGCGGGTGGCGAGGAGGGCGGCCACCTGCGCGGCGCCGGTGCGGAATCCGGGCTCACCGGTGGCCTCGGCGAGGTCCAGCAGGTACTCGCCGTCGCCGGCCAGTCCGTAGCAGGCGCTCGCCCCGCCGTGCCAGCGGCCGGCCAGCACGGCGCGGCCGGCGGCGCGGGCCAGGCCGAGCGCTTCGGCGTCGCCGGTGGCGCGCCAGAGCCGCAGCAGGAAGCTGCCGGCACCGGAGGAGCCGCTGCACCAGTGGGCGAGCCGGATGTGCTCCGGGTCGCCCGCGCTCCGTGGCCACCAGGCGGTGGCGCCGCCGTGCCGTGCGGCGCCCCACCGCACGGTCGCGGCGAGCGTGTGCCCGGCCTCGGCGGCCCCGGAGAGCAGGGCCCGGTCACCGGTCGCCCCGGCGGTGGCCAGCAGGAAGGCGCCCACGCCGGCCACGCCGTGGGCGAAGCCGAGGTGGGTGATCCCGGCGAGCGCCGAGTCGAAGTCCTCCGGCACCGGCCAGACCGTCCCGTACGGCTCGCGGCGGGCGGCGGCGAGCAGGGCGCGGGCGCCGTGCTCGGCCCGGTCGAGGAACTCCGTGCCGTCGAATTCGTCGGCGGCGAAGCGGAGCCGGGTGAGCCCGGCGCCGGCCGCGCCGTGGCAGACGTCGGGGTTGGGCCACCGGACGGGGATCCGGCGGGTGAGCCCGGCGGCCCGGTCGGCCAGTGCGGCGTCGCCCAGCGCGCGGGCGGCGTCCAGCAGTGCCCAGGCCGTCCCCGACCGTCCGAAGTGCAGCCCGGGCAGCACCACCGGTTCGGCGGCGACGCGCCGCTCGATCCAGTCGGCGGCGGTCCGGGCGGTGCGCGCGGCCCGCTCCCGCACGTCGTCGGGCAGCCGCTCGGTGGTGGCCGCCCGCGCCAGCACGGCCAGCACCCCGGCGGCGCCGTGCTGCACGTTGCACGGATCGGTCCGCTCGCCGGCGGGCACCACCGGCCACAGCCGGTCCCGCCGCTCCGGCGTGGCGGTGGCGGCGAGGTGCCGCAGGCCGTCGTGCAGCAGGCGGTCGAGCAGCGGGCGGTCGAGGAGCGGGGCGTCGTCGCTCGCGGTGTCCGGTCCGGCCTCCGACCGTGCGGCCCTCGGTCGAGCGGCCCCCGGTGGAGCGGCCCCCACCTCCGCGCCCCGGCGGGCGGGGGCGTGCCAGAGAGGGGTGACGACGGCGGGTCGCGCGGCGCCGCCCGGCGGCTCCGCGTCCGCCCGCAGGACCTCCCGCACCCGTGCGATCGCCCACCGCTGCTCCGGCGCCTCGGCGCGCAGCCCGAGTATCGCCGGTGCCAGTCGGCCCGCCGTCGTCCCGCACCGCGCCGCGAGGGCGAGCCAGCGGCCGAGGCGCTCGGCGACCGGGCGGGCCTGCGGGAGGTCCTCGGGCAGCAGCGGGTCGTGGCCGGTGGCCAGCAGGAAGAGCAGGCCGCCGAGGGCGTACAGGTCGGCGGCCGGGTCGGCGACGCAGCTGCCCGCGGCGGAGAGCCGGCCCGGCCCGTGCTCGGGGGCGCGGTAGCCGGGGGTGCCGGCGGATCCGGCGGCCCGGCCGGCCTCGGCGGCGAGTTCGAGGTCGACCAGCCGCAGGGTGCCGTCCGGGCGGACCATGACGTTGCCGGGGGAGAGGTCGCGCAGCACCAGTCCCTGGGCGTGCACCCGCTCGACCAGGTCGAGGAGGGCGTGTGAGAGCGGTCCGGCCTCGGCCCAGTCGACGTCGGGGCGGCCGTCGCGCCGCAGCCGGGCGGCGACCCAGCTGCCCAGCGGCTGTCCGGCGATTCGTTCCTGCACCAGGAAGACGGAGTCGTCCTGTTCGATCACTTCGAGGGCGCGTGGCGCCAGGTCCTGTCCGCTCAGCCGGTCGAGCAGCGCGGCCTCGTGCCGCAGCGCGTCCCGGGCGTCGGTGCCGGCCCGGTCGACCTCGATGTGCGCCCGGGCCTGCTTGACCACGACCTCGGCGCCACTCGACGCCTCCCGCCCGAGGAACACCCCGCCCTTGGCGCCGTGCCGCACGGCGGCGGTCACCGCGTACCGTCCGGCCAGCAGCACCCCACCCTTCCGCCGCCCCGAAGCCGAAGCCGAGGCCGGTCCCGCGCCGGCGCCCGGGACCGGGACCGCAGCGGATCCCGAACCGGTACCGGAGCCCGAACCGGGGACCGACCCCACCCCGCCCCGCAGCGGATCCCGCGCCCACCCCGGCGCCCGGTACGACCCCCCGCGCAGGTCCTCGGCCCGCTCCCCGCCAGGCCCGCGCAGCACCGACCGGTACTCCCCGTCGTTGCCCAGCTCCGCCGGCAGCGCGAAGGCGCCGTACCGGTAGTGCACCCGGCTCCCGGGCCGGTACGGCCGGTCGGCGAGCACCACCGGCCCCGGCAGTCCGGCGGTGGCTCGGTCGAGCTCGGCCGCCAGCCGCTGGAACTGCGCGTCGTCCAGCGGGTAGACGGTGATGAACTTGCCCGCCGAACCGCGTTCGCTGTTGCGGGAGTTGAGCTCCCGCAGCCGCTCCTGCGCCGCGGCGAACCTGAAGCTGCACGGGTCCTCGGCGAGCACCCGGACGACGGCCGAGAGCACCTGCTCGCCCACCACCGACGCCGCGCTCACATGGAGCTTCCAGCCCTGCTCGGGCAGCGTCGAGGACACGGACGGCCTGGCCGTGCACCAGAAACCACCGACGGTGACGTCCCAGCCACCGCGGCCTCCCCGGTCGCCGGCGCCGGCCAGTGCCGCCCGCGTCGTCTCCGGCCACGAACCGGCCGCATCCGGTCCGCGCCCCACCGGTCCCCTGTCCCCGGCCGTACGCAGCGATGTGCCCGCCCCCATCCGCCGCCACATCCCTTCGTCTCGGCCGCCGCCTCCGGGTGCCCACTGCTCCGGCACCCGGGCGTCCGGCCCGGCCTGATCGGTTTCCTGTCGCGCCCCGTCCGGGGCCCGGGCCGCTCCGGTCCGGCGGGCCCGCGCCCACGCCGTGCCGCCCGCACGCGGGGCTACCGGTGGGGCAACTCCCGTTCGCAGGAATGAAGTTAGTTTCGAGAAAACCGAAGCCTCAACGCCGGGCCGGTCACTTCACCCGTAAGGGTGATCCAAGAGCGGTTTCGAATGCGTACGAGAACCCTGCTGTGAGTGACGGGCGCCGGGCGCACCGGAGCGCGCGGCCCGCGCGAGCCGCCCCGCACGACTCCGCCGCAGGTTGACGCGCATCCGTACGCCCGCGGCACCCCCGTCCGAACGGCCGTGCCGGGTCGCGGCGGGCCGCGCCGACCGCTCCGCCGACCCGTGCGGCGAACGGCCGAGGCCCGACCGCCCCCGCGCGCACGGTAGTCTCGACAGGTGCCGAAACTGTCCGACGTCATCACCGCGCTCGAAGAGGTCTACCCCCCGCAGTGGGCGGAGTCCTGGGACGCCGTCGGCCTGGTCTGCGGAGACCCTCAGGCCGAGGTCAACCGCGTGCTCTTCGCCGTCGACCCCGTGCAGGCGGTCGTCGAGGAGGCCGTGGAGTGGGGCGCCGACCTGGTGGTCACCCACCACCCCCTCTACCTGCGCGGCACCACCGGCGTCGCCGCCACCACCTTCAAGGGCCGGGTGGTGCACACGCTGATCACCAACGGCATCGCCCTGCACGTCGCCCACACCAACGCCGACCACGCCGACCCGGGCGTCTCGGACGCGCTCGCCGAGGCCGTGGGTCTGCGGGTGACCGGTCCGCTCGTGCCGGACCCGACCGACCCCCTGGGCCGCCGCGGCAGCGGCCGGATCGGCCTGCTGGAGCCCCCGCTGACGCTGTCCGCGTTCGCCGCGCAGGTCGCCAAGGGCCTGCCCGCCACCGCCGCCGGCGTCCGCGTCGCGGGCGACCCGAACCGGCTGGTCAGCCGGGTCGCGGTGTGCGGCGGCTCGGGCGACAGCTTCCTCGCCGACGTCCGGGCGGCCGGCGTGGACGCCTACGTGACCGCCGACCTGCGCCACCACCCGGCCTCCGAGGCCGCCGAGGCGGCGCCCGTCGCGCTGATCGACGCCGCCCACTGGGCCACCGAGTGGCCCTGGCTCGGCCTGGCCGAGCGCGCCCTGCAGTCCGCCGCCGACACGTGCGGCTGGACCGTGGAGACCAAGGTCTCCCACCGGGTCACCGACCCGTGGACCGCGCACGCCCCCATGTCCTTCACCGCCTGACCCGATTCACAGGAGCTCTCCGCTTGAACGCCGCGCCCGCCGACCAGAACCGCCTGCTCGACCTCCAGGCCATCGACTCGAAGCTCGACCAGCTGGCCCACCGGCGCCGGACGCTGCCCGAGCACGCCGAGATCGACCGGGTCTCCGCCGACCACACCGCGCTCAAGGACCTCGTCGTCGCCGCCGAGGCCCAGAAGGGCGACACCGCCCGTGAGCTGACCAAGGCCGAGCAGGACGTCGAGCAGGTCGTCACCCGTGCCGCCCGCAACCAGCAGCGCCTGGACTCCGGCGCGATCACCTCGCCGAAGGACCTGGAGAACCTCCAGCACGAGATCGGCTCGCTCGCCAAGCGCCAGGCCGACCTCGAGGAGGTCGTGCTGGAGATCATGGAGCGCCAGGAGAGCGCCAACACCCGGGTCGAGGAGCTGTCCGCCCGCCTGGAGCACTCCACCGTCGTCCTCACCGAGGCCGAGGCCCGCCGCGACGCCGCCTTCGCCGAGATCGACGCCGAGGCCGAGAAGGTCAAGCGCGACCGCGAGACCGTCGCCGCCGTCATCCCGGCCGACCTGCTGAAGCTCTACACCAAGCTGCGCGAGACGCAGGGCGGGGTCGGCGCGGCCCGCCTCTACCAGCGCCGCTGCGAGGGCTGCCGCACCGAGTTCTCGATCACCGAGCTGAACGCCATCAAGGCCGAGCCGGCCGACAAGGTGGTCCGCTGCGAGAACTGCTCGCGGATCCTGGTCCGCACCGCCGACTCGGGCGTCTGAGCCGGTGGCGGCGCGCTTCATCGTCGAGGCGGACGGCGGGTCCCGGGGCAACCCGGGGCCGGCCGGCTACGGCGCGGTGGTCCGTGACGGGGACACCGGGCAGATCGTCGCCGAGGCCGCCGAGTTCATCGGTCACGCCACCAACAACGTGGCCGAGTACAAGGGCCTGATCGCCGGGCTCAAGGCGGCCCGCGGGCTCGACCCGGACGCCTCGGTGGACGTCCGGATGGACTCCAAGCTGGTCGTCGAGCAGATGTCCGGGCGCTGGAAGATCAAGCACCCCGACATGCAGCCGCTCGCCGCCGAGGCGCGGACCGTCTTCCCGCGCGGCCGGGTCACGTACACCTGGATCCCGCGCGAGCGGAACAAGGACGCCGACCGGCTGGCCAACGAGGCGATGGACGCGGGCAAGGCCGGGCGCCAGTGGGAGCCCAAGCCGAAGGCCCCGGCCGCCGCCTCCGCCGTCGAGGAGCCGCCGCTGCGGACTCCCGCCCCCAAGGCCGGCTGGGCCGCGCCCGCCGACCTCGGCACCCCGACCACCTTCGTCCTGCTGCGCCACGGCGAGACCCCGCTCACCCCGGAGAAGCGGTTCTCCGGCAGCGGCGGCAGCGACCCGGAGCTCTCCGACAAGGGCCGCTGGCAGGCCGAGCGGGCCGCCGAGGCGCTCGCCGCGCGCGGCAGCATCCAGGCCGTGGTCGCCTCCCCGATGCGCCGCACCCGGCAGACCGCCGAGACCGTCGCCGCCCGGCTCGGCCTGGAGGTCCGGTACGAGGACGGGCTGCGCGAGGTCGACTTCGGCGACTGGGAGGGGCTGACCTTCGCCGAGGTGCAGGAGCGCCACCCGGAGGACCTGGCGGCCTGGCTCGGCTCCGCCAAGGCCAAGCCGACCGGCAGCACCGAGAGCTTCACCACGCTCACCCACCGGGCCGGCGTCGCCCGGGACAAGATCATCGCCCGCTACGCGGGGAAGACCGTGCTGGTCGTCTCGCACGTCAGCCCGATCAAGACCCTGGTCCGGCTGGCGCTCGGCGCCCCGCCGGACTCGATGTACCGGATGGAGCTGAGCGCCGCCGCGATCTGCGCCGTCCAGTACTACGCGGACGGCAACGCCTCGCTGCGGCTGCTCAACGACACCTCGCACCTGCGCTGACCGGACACCGGGGTGCGCTCAGTGCACCTCGGTGACCACCACGTCCAGCTGCCACGGCTTGCGGGCCGTGCCCTCGGCGGCCGGCTCCACCCGGTGGCCCAGCTCCAGCAGCGCGTCCATCAGCTCGCCGGGGGTCTTCGGCTCGGCCCCGGCGAGCAGCAGGTCCCGGACGAGGCGGCCCTTGGTCGCCTTGTTGAAGTGGCTGACCACGGTGCGCTTGCCGTTCCGCTCCTGCAGCACCCGGACGGTCGCCGTACGGGAGGCCACCTCGCCGGACGCCTTCCAGGCCGCCGCGTACGCGGAGCTGCGCAGGTCCAGCACCAGCCCGTCCGCCACCTCGGGGAGCACGGCGGTCATCGCGCTCCGCCAGTACGCCCCGAGCGCCCCCAGCCCGGGCAGCTTGACGCCCATCGAGCAGCGGTAGGACGGGATCCGGTCGGAGATCCGCACCGCGCCCCAGAGGCCGGAGAAGACCAGCAGCGAACGCTCGGCCCGGTCGTACGCGGCGGGGTCCAGGGTGGCCAGGCCGAGGTTGTCGAACAGCACCCCGGTGTACACCTCGCCCGCCGGACGGGCACCGGCGGTCGGCAGCCCCGCGTTCTTGGCGATCTCGCCGCGCAGCCCCGGGGAGAGGCCCAGCACCTCGGCGGCGGCGTCCTCGTCACCCCGGCAGAGGCCCACCAGCGCGTCCAGCACCGCCCCGCGCGCCGCCGTCAGCCCGGGCAGCGACAGCCGGTCCAGCGCCACCGGCCCGCCGTCCCCGGACCCGGCCTTGCCCTCCGAGGGCGGCAACAGCACCAGCACAGCGGACTCCTCAACAGTTTGTGGCGGACGAACCCCGCCACCCTACTGCGGCCGCTCCGGCTCCCAACGCCAGACAGAGGGGCGAGTAGTACCGGCGGTCCATCCGCCGGAACCGCTCCGAGCGCTCCAGCACCCCGCCGAACAGCGCCAGACCGCCCACCCCGCGCGCCAGCATCACCCCGGCCACCGTCCGCACCCCGGCCCGCCGCAAGCGCTCCGGCCCCGCCTCGGGCAGCACCCCGGCCTCCGCCCCCACCAGGTACGCGGCCGTCCCCAGCAGCCCGGCCACCGCGACGCACGCCGCCGCCGGCGGCACCCCCTCGCCCGCCCCCACCACGACGTCCGCGAACTCCTCCGGCGTCTTCAACGGCCACGGCGTCACCGCCCACACCGCGTGCAGCGCCCCGGTCGCCCCCAACGCCCCCGCCACCACGGCCCCGGCCACCCGCACCGCACCACTCATCACCGAACCCCCTCCGCCCACGGCCACGTGCTTCCACCCTACGAACGCTTACACCCACCCCACCGCGCCCCCACCGCCCGCTCGCACCCCGGCGGCGCCCCCGGCCCCGGTTGCGCCGGCCCCCCGTCTCCGCCGACCGCGCCCGCCCGATTGTTCGCCCCGGGGCCACCCCTGGCCCACCCGCGCCGACCCCCGTCCCGCCTCCGCAGGCGTCAGACCCCGCCCACCCCTTTCGTCACCCGCTCCGCCGCCTCGCGGGCAACCGCGAGGCGGTGGAGGGGGTGCGTGGTGGAGCGGATGCCGGGGCGGAGGCGGCCCCGGCAGCGGCGGGCCTTCCGCGAGGAGCGCCGGCCCGGGAGCTCCCGGGCCGGTCCGGGCCGGTCCGCGCCGGTCCGCGCCGATCCCGGACGGGACGCTGAGCCTCCGTCCGGAATCACCCGATTCGCCCTACGCTGCCTCCATGCCTCGCCGAAAACTGCGCGTCAAGGCCGCCGACTCCGCCCGGATCAACACCGAGCTGACCGAACTCCGCACCCTCCTGGAGATCCACACCGAGTGGCCGGAGGCGGTGTTGGCCGAGGCGGAGGAGGTGGCCGAGCGCCCCCGGCTGCCCGAGTACGACGCCACCGACCTGCCGCTGTTCACGGTCGACCCGCCCGGCTCGCGCGACCTCGACCAAGCCATGCACCTCACCCACCGCGCCGGCGGCGGCTACCGGGTGTTCTACGCGATCGCCGACGTCGCCGCCTTCGTCCGCCCGGGCGGCGCGATCGACGCCGAGGCCCGCCGCCGGGTCGAGACCCTGTACTTCCCGGACCACCGGATCCCGCTGCACCCGGCCCGGATCTCCGAGGACGCCGCCAGCCTGCTGCCCGGCGAGCCCCGGCCCGCCCTGCTCTGGCAGCTGGACCTGGACGCCGACGGCGCCCTGGTCGTCGCGGACCTGCGCCGCGCCCTGGTCCGCTCGCACCGCCGCCTGGACTACGCCGCCGTCGAGCGCGCGGTGGACCTCGGCGGCGCCGACGAGCAGCTCGCCCTGCTCGCCACCGTCGGCCGGCTGCGCGAGGAGCAGGAGCGCGCCCGGGGCGGGATCAGCCTGCCGGTGCCCGAGCAGGAGGTCGAGGAGACCCTGCACGGGTACGTCCTCGGCTTCCGCGCGCCCGGCCCCGCCGACGGCTGGAACGCCCAGATCTCGCTGCTCACCGGCATGGCCGCGGCCGAGCTGATGCTGGACGCCGGCGTCGGCCTGCTGCGCACGCTGCCCGCCGCGCCGGCCGGTGCCTACGAGCGGCTGCGCCGGATCGCCGCCGCGCTGGACGTGGACTGGCCGCGGGCGCTCCCGTACCCGGAGCTGATCCGCTCGCTGGATCCCGACGTGCCGCTGAACGCCGCCTTCCTCAACGCCTGTACGGGCCTGCTGCGCGGCGCCGGGTACCGCGCCTTCGACGCGTCCCGCGGCCTGTCCGCGCCCGCCGAGCCGGAACACGCCGCGCTCGCCGCCCCGTACGCGCACTGCACCGCGCCGCTGCGCCGGCTCGGCGACCGCTTCGCGCAGGAGGTGTGCGCGGCGGTGGCGGCGGGGGAGGACGTGCCGGACTGGGCGCGCGAGGCGCTGCCGGAGGTGCCGGCGCTGATGGCGAGCGGGGACCGCCGGGCGGGAGAGGTCGAGCGTGCCTGCGTGGACCTGGTGGAGGCGGAGCTGCTGGCGGGCCGGGAGGGCGAGGACTTCTCCGCCGTGGTCATCGACGTGGACGAGAAGCGGCCCGCCTCCGGCACCGTCCAGCTGCGCGACCCGGCGGTCCGGGCCCGATGCGACGCCCCGGACGTGACGGCCGGGGGTGCGGACGGGGCCGCGGACGGCGCCGCCGTCGGTCGACTGCCGCTCGGCCGGGTGATCGACGTCCGGCTGACGAAGGCCGACCCGGCCACCCGGACGGTCCGCTTCGCCGCCGTCTGATCCACGACCGCCCGCCCGCCGCCCGCACCGCCCGACGCCCGCACCGCCCGCACCGCCCGCCTCCGCCCGTCGCCCGCATTGCCCGCCGCCCCCGGCAGAGCCCGCCCGCCACCCGTACGGTCCGCCCCTCTCCCCGCCCGCGCGCCGTGATGGGAGGATCGGTCCGTGCCCGAAGCCCTGTCCCTCCCCGCCGTGTCCGAGCCCGCGACCGGGCGCCGCCGCCGACTGCTCGTGCTGGCGATCTGCTGTCTGAGTCTGTTCATCGTCGGTCTCGACAACACCGTGGTGAACATCGCCCTGCCCGCGATCCAGCGGGACCTGCGCGCCCCGGCGTCCGGGCTGCAGTGGATCATCGACGCCTACACCCTGGTGCTGGCCTCGTTGCTGATGCTGTTCGGCTCGGTGGCCGACCGGTTCGGCCGCCGCCGGGTGTTCCAGACCGGACTGGTCTGCTTCGCGCTCGGCTCGCTGCTGTGCAGCCTGGCGCCGAGCCTGGAGTGGCTGGTGGCGTTCCGGGCGCTGCAGGCGGTGGGCGGCTCGATGCTCAACCCGGTGGCGATGTCGATCATCACCAACACCTTCACCGATCCCCGGGAGCGGGCGCAGGCGATCGGCGTCTGGGGCGGTGTGGTCGGCATCTCGATGGCACTCGGCCCGCTGCTCGGCGGCTTCCTGGTGGACGGCGCGGGCTGGCCGTCGATCTTCCTGATCAACGTCCCGGTCGCGGTGGCGGCCATCGCGCTGACGGCCCGTTACGTCCCGGAGTCCCGCTCGCCGCGGCCGCGTCGGCTGGATCCGGTGGGGCAGCTGCTGATGATCGTGCTGCTGGGCTGCGGCACCGCCGCGATCATCGAGGGCCCCGGCCACGGCTGGACCTCCCCGCTGATCCTGGCCCTCGCCTCGGCCGCCGTCTCCGCGCTGGTCGCCTTCCCGCTCTGGGAGCGCCGGGTGGCCGAGCCGCTGGTGGATCCCCGCTTCTTCGCCAGCGCGCCGTTCACCGGGGCGACCGTCACCGCGGTCTGCGCCTTCGCCGCGCTCGGCGGCTTCCTCTTCCTCAACACCCTCTACCTGCAGGACGTCCGGCACTACGGCCCGGTCGAGGCCGGCCTGTGGACGCTGCCGATGGCCGGGATGATGCTGGTCTGCGCGCCGCTGTCCGGACGGATCGTCGGCAGCCGGGGCCCGCGCCTGCCACTGGTCGCGGCCGGCCTCGGGCTGGCCGCGAGCGGGCTGCTGCTCACCCGGCTCTCCGCCGACTCCCCGCCGGCGCTGCTGCTGGTCGCGTACGCGCTGTTCGGCTTCGGCTTCGGCATGGTGAACGCGCCGATCACCAACGCCGCGGTCTCCGGCATGCCGCGTGCCCAGGCGGGTGTGGCGGCCGCGGTCGCCTCGACCAGCCGTCAGGTCGGCCAGTCGCTGGGCGTGGCGGTGATCGGCACGGTCGTCACCTCGGCCGTGGTCGGCCCGGTGGCGAGCGGCTTCGCCACGGCCAGCCGCGCCGGCTGGTGGATCCTGGTCGGCCTCGGCGGCGCGATCGTCCTGCTGGGGCTCGCGACCACCACCGCCCGGGCGAGCGCGACGGCCGCCCGGGTGGCCGCCCGCCTCGGCGGCGAGCCGCCGGCCGTCCGGTCCGGTGTACGGGAGGCACCGCCCGAGCGGCTACGATGACCACTACGGCGGAAGAGCCGGCCGGGCGGTCGCGACGGGTCTGCGGACCCGCCGAGGAACGTCCGGGCTCCACAGAGCAGGGTGGTGGGTAACGCCCACCCGGGGTGACCCGCGGGACAGTGCCACAGAAAACAGACCGCCCACCGCTTTCGTGGTGGGTAAGGGTGAAACGGTGGTGTAAGAGACCACCAGCGACCGGGGTGACCCGGCCGGCTAGGTAAACCCCACCTGGAGCAAGGTCAAGATCGGTGCCCTCGGGCGCCGTGCGCGGACGATTGAAGGCTGCTCGCCCGAGTCCGCGGGTGGACCGCACGAGGCTGTCGGCAACGGCAGCCCTAGATGGATGGCCGCCTCCCCGGGCCGCGTGAGCAACCCGGGAGACAGAACCCGGCGTACAGGCCGACTCTTCCGCCCCCTCCCCGCCCGCTACCGGGCGGGACGCCCCGCGACGGCGGGGGACTTCCCCGCGACTACGCGGGATGCGCGCCGACGGCGTCGCGGATCTGCTCGCCGAGGCCGCCGTTGACCCGGGCGCAGTTGGCGCAGCAGAAGAACATCCCGGCCACTTCGACGCCGTGGCCCACGATCCGGACGTTGCACTGCTCGCAGCGCGGCGCGAGCTTCTCCATCGCGCACTCGAAGCTGTCGAAGGTGTAGGTGTCGCCGGTGACCGTCTTGATCTCGAAGGCCAGCCAGTAGTCGTTGCCGCAGGTGACGCAGATGGCCATGGCGGCCGTCTCCTTCCGGTGGGGCCGCGCCCGGCGGGGCGGCTCCTTCCCAGTGTCGAAGGCCCGGTCGGAGGCGGCCACCCGGCGGGACTGTCGGGCGGATCGGGGCAGCGGCTCGTGGCGGCGGCTCGTGGCGGTGGCCCGGGTACCGGGCCGCCGCGTCAGGCCGAGCGTTCGGCGAGCTCCTCCAGGGCACGGACGGCGCGTTCGGCGTCGTCGGCGGCGACGAACAGGTGGTCGTGGTGGAAGCCGGCCACCACGTTGCAGCTGATCCCGTCCTCGGCGAGCCGCCCGGCCACGGCGGCGGTCAGCCCGACGGCCTCCAGCGCCGAGTGGATCTGCAGGGTGATCCAGGCCGCCACGTACTCGTAGCGCAGACCCAGCGCGTCCGCCTCCTCCTGGGTGACCACCACCGTGATCCCCTCGGGTTCGGCGACGGTCACCACCGGGCGCATGCCGGCGGGCACCTTCGCGGGGAGCGTGCAGTAGACGTACCGCCCCGGGTTGAGCAGCGGGCGCATCCCGCGCAGCAGCGTCGCAAGATCTCGTTCTCCGGCCATGCCCGCCACCGTAGCGGCTGGGCGGTGGGCGCGCCCAGGCTCTGGGCGTGTCTCGCGGATCAGTCGGCGGGCTATCGGTGAACCGTTGACGAGCGACAGTCACCGATATATCGTCGAACTATCGAGACAGTAACTCGACTGTTTCGGCGAACCAGGAGGTGAGCGCCATGCGCTCAGGAAAGCGATTCCGTGGAGAGGTCCCGGGCGGCGGTCGGCGCCGCGGGCCGGGGCCGGAGTTCCGGGGCATGCCCGGAGAGGGTTTCGAGGGCCGGGCGGCGTTCGGCGGGTTCGGTCCGCCGTTCGGCGGCGGCGGCCCCGGTCGGCCGATGGGCGGCCCGTTCGGGCACGGCTTCGGCGGGCACGGCGGCCGGCGCGGTGGACCGCACGGACGGCGTGGCGGCCGGGCCCGGCGCGGTGACGTCCGCGCCTCGCTGCTGGCGCTGCTCAAGGAGCGGCCGATGCACGGCTACGAGATGATCGCCGAGATCGCCGAGCGGACCGGTGGGGCCTGGCGGCCCAGCCCGGGCTCGATCTACCCCAACCTCCAACTGCTGGAGGAGGAGGGCCTGATCGTCGCGGAGGAGGTCGGCGGCAAGCGGCTGGTCTCGCTCACCGAGGCGGGCCGGGCCGAGGCCGAGGCCGGGCCGGCGGAGCCGTGGGCGGAGGCCGGCCGGGAGGTCGACTGGGAGGCCGTCCAGGAGGTGGGCCAGGCGCTCGCCGCGGTCGACCAGGCGATCCGTCAGGTCATGGCCACCGGCACCGAGGCGCAGCGCGCCAAGGGCCTGACCGTGCTGACCGAGGCCCGCAAGAAGCTGTACCTGATCCTCGCCGAGGATGACTGACCGGCGCGGGGGGAGAAGCACGGCGGGCGGTGCCGCCGCTCACGGTCGGACCAGGAACAGGCCCACGCAGACCAGCAGCAGCACCGCCCAGCCGAGCCAGAGCCAGCCGTCGGGCCCGATCGTCACGGTGTAGAGGCTCACCACCAGCAGCAGCGCCCCGGTGACCCAGGCGACCTGGCGGTTGTGGTGCGCGACCGCGTGGGAGCGGCTCCTCGGGTGCCGTACCGTCCTGGCCATGCCGACCTCCCGGGAGGGCGATGGGGGAGCGGGCGGCCCGGCCGGCCGGAGGCCGTCGGCGGGAGGCCGTCAGCCGGAGGCCTTGGCGGTGGCCGCCTCGTCGTACTCGTAGCGCCAGAACCAACTCAGGCCCCGTACCTGCTTGGCCCGGACGTACACCAGTGTGCGCGCGGCGGCGTCGCCGTGCGCGGGGACCGGGACCTTGTACTTCTTGGGCACGCCGAGCATCGGCCCCAGCGGGATCGGGAGGACCGTCCCGTCCAGGGGGCCGCCGACGAATTCGGTGTCCGCGCTCTTCACCCCTCCAGGGTCTCACCTCCGCGCGGTCGATCCGGGCGCCTCCCGGGTGACCGGGAACACCCGGGTGGGAAGGGGAACGGGAGGCCTCGTGAGGGCCGGGTGCCGGGAGTGTGCCCGGGGTGCGCGCGGGAGTGTGACCGGAGAGGCACCGCCCCCGGTCATCCGGAGGCCCCGCGCACCCCTATCCTTTCCTGTACGCCCTCGGGGTCCACCCGGGTCAGCGGGCCCCGTACGGGCCGGGCGGGGCGCGGATCCGCGCGCCCTCCGGTCGATCCGGCGCGGACAGCGTGCTGCCGCGACTGCGTACCGTGACCCGGGCGTCGGCCGTCCGGTGACCCCGGAACGCGGTCGGCAGGGCGCGGACGGCAGGGCCGAGCACCCCGGGAAGCAGCGGGGCGCGCCGCGCGTTGCGTCGGAGTGGAACGTCGAACGCTGTGTCGCACCAGGCACGGCAGTTGCGCGGAAGGGGCCCGATGGAAGCCGGCGGCAGGTGGACGACCTGGTGGCAGAAGCGAGAGCGTCAGCGGGCCCGTGCGGGGGGTGCGGACGGCCCGGCCGAAGGGCTGGACCAGCTGCTCGGCGCGGTGAACGCAGGCTTCCCGCTCGCGCCGGCCGCCCATCCGACCGGCTACCGCTGTTCCTGTGACCGGGTGGCCTGTCCGGCCCCGGCCCAGCACCCGGTCTCCTTCGCCTGGCAGACCCAGGCCACCACCGACCCCGAGCAGCTCACCCGCTGGCTCGCCCGCGACCCGCGGGCCAACTTCATCACCGCCACCGGCCGGGTGCACGACGTGCTGGACGTCCCGGCCGAGGCCGGCCGGCTGGCGCTGGAGCGGCTCACCGCGCTCGGCGTCGAGGGCCCGGTCGCCGCCGTCGGCGAGGACCGCTACCTGTTCTTCACCGCCACCCGGGGCACCCCGCAGGACGAGGACGAGTGGTGGCCGAGCGCGCTCGACTCCACCCCGGACACCATGTCCGAGCACCCCGGCCTGCGCTGGCACTGCCGCGGCTCGTACACCCTGCTCCCGCCGGCCGCCCTGCCGGACGGCTCGCAGGTGCGGTGGCTGCGCGGGCCCGAGCAGCCGCTGCCGGACCCGCTGCGCGTCCTGGACGTGCTGACCGACGCCTGCACCGAGGTCGGCGCCGTCGCCGAGGAACAGTGGCTCATCGGCTGACGACGCCTCCTGGAGCTCACGGCGTCACGGGTTCACGGCTTCACGGCAGGGTGAGGATCTCCGCGCCGTCCGCCGTGACCACCAGGGTGTGCTCGAACTGGGCGGTGCGCTTGCGGTCCTTGGTGACGACCGTCCAGCCGTCCTCCCAGATCTCGTAGTCGTACGTCCCCAGGGTCAGCATCGGCTCGATGGTGAAGGTCATACCGGGCTTGATCACCTCGGTGGCCCGCTCGCTGTCGTAGTGCGGGATGATCAGGCCGGAGTGGAACGACGTGTTGATGCCGTGCCCGGTGAAGTCCCGCACCACGCCGTAGTCGAAGCGCTTGGCGTAGGACTCGATGACCCGCCCGATGACGTTGATCTGCCGGCCCGGCTTGACCGCCTTGATCGCCCGGTTGAGGGATTCCCGGGTGCGCTCGACCAGCAGCCGGGACTCCTCGTCCACGTCGCCGACCAGGTAGGTGGCGTTGAGGTCGCCGTGCACCCCGTGGATGTACGCGGTGGCGTCGATGTTGACGATGTCGCCGTCCTGCAGCACGGTCGAGTCCGGGATGCCGTGGCAGATCACCTCGTTGATCGAGGTGCAGACGGACTTGGGGAAGCCCCGGTAGCCGAGGTCGGACGGGTAGGCGCCGTGGTCGCACATGTACTCGTGGGCGACGGCGTCCAGCGCGTCCGTGGTGACGCCGGGGGCGATCAGCTTGGCCGCCTCCTCCATCGCCCGGGCGGCGATCCCACCCGCGATCCGCATCTTCTCGATCGTCTCGGCGGTCTGCACCTCGGGCCCGGTGTACGGCGTCGGGGCGGGCCGCCCGACGTACTCGGGGCGCGCGATGTGCGCCGGGACCTTGCGGGTGGGGGACTGGATGCCGGGTACGAGAGCCATGGCCGCGAGTCTAGTCGCCGGGCTCCGCCGGGACGGGCGGTGTGCGGAGCAGGCCGGGCCGGGGAATGATCGGTACGACTCATCCGACCGAACGGGAGGACGCCATGCCCCTCGGATTCCACCGCAAGCCGACCGGGAAGCCCGGCGAGTGGTTCTACTGCATCAAGCACGGCAAGGTCGAGGAGGGCCCGGAGTGCCCGGCGAAGGACCGCCTGGGCCCGTACGACAGCCCCGAGGAGGCGGCCCACGCGCTGCAGATCGCGGACGAGCGGAACCGGGAGTGGCAGAACGACCCGCGGTGGAAGGACGAGCCGAGGAACCCCAGCGAGTAGCGCCCGGGCCGAGTGGCCCCCGGGCCGCGGGGCGCCCGGGCGGCGGGGGCGTCAGTGCGGTTCGGGGCCGGTGAAGTACTCCTCGTCCACGCTCAGCACGACCAGTCGCCGCCCGCCCGCGAGCGCCTGGGCGGCGGCCTGTTCCACCGGCACCGCGGGCCGGGAGCCGCGGTCGGCCCAGGCCGTGGCGGCCGCGTTCGGCGCGGGGAGCGTCCGGGGGAGGCCCGCGCCCGGGGCGGCGGAGGCGTTCGGGTCCTTCCGGTCGTCGAAGGCCAGGGTCACGCCGAGCAGGTCGCGGTCGCCGTCGCCGCGCGGGAAGCCGTACCAGAGCCCCTCGCCCGGCCGGGGTGAGGCGTTGGTGTCGGCGCCCTGGGCGCCCTGGGCGGTCATCGCCGGCTCCCAGCGCGCCCTCGCCTCGCCCGGACTCCCGGTCACCGCGAGGTACTTGACCACCTGTCGGCGGCAGGTGGGCGCCGCCCAGCGCGCCCCGGAGCCGTCGGACGGGGCCGGGTCCACGCCGCAGCCGTCCTGGACCCCCTCGCCGATCACCTGGGCGCCGGAGAGCGCCGGCAGCAGCGCGGCCAGCCGGCGGTCGATCTCGGCGGTGAGGGCCTGGTCGGCGGCGGTCACCTCCGCGGAGGCGGCCAGTGCCGCGACGTCCGGCGCCGGCGGCTTGGGCGGGGTGGTGGCCGTGGTCCCGATCGCGGTGCCGGTCGTGGGGCGGGCCGGGTCGGACACTCCCTCGCCGGTGTGCGACAGCGCCCAGCCCAGCGCGCCGACCAACGCCGCGGTCACCACGACCAGCACGGCGGTCCACTGCTTCCAGCCCCCGGCGTTCATGCCGGGCAGTCTGTCACAACGCCGGTGCCGTGCCCGCGGATTCGGCGGCCTCGGCGGCCTCGGCCGCCCGCTCGTGCCCGGCGCGGACGGCGGCGGCGTTGGGGTCGGTCCGGTCGTCGTAGGCGAGCAGCCTGGGCAGCGCGGCGGCCACCGCCAGGACGGCCACCACGCAGGCGACACCGCCGGTCCAGACGGCGGCGCGCACCCCGACCAGCCCGGCCATGGTGCCGGCCCGGACCTGGCCGAGCTGCGGGCCGACGGAGTAGCTCAGCAGCTCGACGCCGGCCATCCGGCCGCGGACCTCGTCCGGGATGGACTGGTTCCACATGGTCGAGCGGGCCAGCCCGCTGATCTCGTCGGCGCCGCCGGCCAGCGCCAGTCCGAACAGCACCAGCCAGACGCTCCCGGACAGTCCGGCCAGCGCCATCGCCGCGCCCCAGCCGACGGCGGCGACCAGCAGCAGCCGCCCGTGCCGGTGGATCCGGGACGTCCAGCCGCTGGTCGCCCCGACCAGCAGGGCGCCGAGCGCGGAGGCCGCGTACATCGGGCCGAGCGCCCAGTCCGCGCCCAAGTCCGAGGCCAGGAAGGGGAAGACGGCCACGGGGTAGGCGAACAGCATGGCGCAGAGGTCGATCGCGTAGGTGCCGAGCAGGTCCTTGCGGCTCCACGCGTACCGGACGCCGGTGAGCACCGCCCGGACCGACGGCCGCTCGGCCCCGGTGGCGGGCGGGACCGCCCGGATCCGGGCGAGCAGCGGCAGCGACACGGCGAAGGTGAGCACGTCCAGCGCGTACGCGGTCTGCACCCCGGCGAAGGCCACCACCACGCCGGCCAGCGCCGGCCCGGCCACCGAAGCGGCGTTGTGGTACAGGGACTTGAGGGCGAAGGCCGCGGTCAGGTGCTGGTGCGGGACGATCCGCGGGGTGAGCGAGTCCAGCGCCGGGCGCTGCAGCCCGTCGGCCGCCGCGACCAGCGCGGCGACCACGTAGACCGGCCAGAGCAGCGGGTGCGGCAGCAGCGCGTTGAGCAGCAGCAGCCCGGCCAGCAGGCCCAGCGCGGCCTCCGCCCGCAGCACCAGCTTCCGGCGGTCCAGGGCGTCGGCGAGGGCGCCGCCCCACAGGCCGAAGACGATCAGCGGAACGAGTTCGACGGCGCCGATCAGCCCGACCGCGAAGGAGGAGCCGGTGAGCTCCTTGATCTGCATCGGCACCGCGACCAGGGTCAGGAAGCTGCCGAAACTGGTGACGCAGCCGGACGTCCAGAGGTACCGGAAGTCCCGCGACGCCCGCCAGGGCGCCAAGTCCGGCGTCAGCGCGCGCAGCACCGCCCGGATCCGGCCGGACACAGGAGGATGCGGGGGTTCGTCGACGTTCACGAACCATCATCCTCGGCCGTGCCCGACCTGGTCCGCAAAGGGTTTTCGCGCCAGTACCGTGTGTACACCTGGTACCGGATGTGCGCTTGAGCGCATGACGCAGCCACTGCCCGTAGAGTCGATCCGCGATGTCCGCGCGCACTTGGCCGAGGTCGTCGAGCGGGCCGATCGGGACGACGTCCCCACCGTGATCACGCGCCGGGGGAAGCAGGTCGCCGCCGTCGTGTCGATCGAGGTCCTCCGGAAGTACCAGGAGTGGGAAGAGCGCGAGATCAACCGGATCATCGACCAGCGCATGGCCGATCCCTCGCCGGGCATCCCCATCGAGGACGTCATGAGGGAGACGCTGGCCCGCAGTGAGTGAGTACCGCACCGTCTTCCGGCCGGAGGCCCGGGACGAACTCCGGAAGATCCCCCGGGACATGGCCCTTCGCATCCTGGCCAAGTTGACCGGGCTGGAGAGCGATCCGCTCGGCTTCCACACCACCGCGCTCGTGTCGCAGCCCGACCGCAGACGCCTGCGCGTGGGCGACTACCGGATCATCTACACGATCGACAACGGGCAGTTGGTGGTGTGGGCCGTCCACGCCGGCCACCGGTCCACGGTCTACGACGCGGGGTGAGGCGCCGTTCCTGACCGGGCGTCCGGGACCGGACGGGCGTGGACGGGTCTACCAGCGGGTGATCGGGGGTGGGGAGGCCAGGCGGGCGGCGAGGGCGGCGAGGCGGGCCAGGGGGGAGCGGCGTACGGTGCCGGGGGTGCCGGCGGCGGCGCTGACCAGGTGTTGGGCGAGGTCGAAGGGTTCCTCGGCGGCGGTGCCGACGGACAGGCGTTCGTGGGCGAGTGCGGCGAGTTCGGCGAGGTCGCCCGGGGCGGTGGGGGCGGCGCCGTCCAGGGCGAGGACGGTCGCGCCGTGCCGCCGGGCGTCGTGCACCCGCTCCAGCAGGGGGGAGCCGGCCGCGTCCGGGGCGATCACCAGGACGGTGGCGCCGCGCCCGGCCTCGGTCAGACGTCGCAGGCCGTGGGCCAGATGGGCCGGGGCGCCGGGCGCCGGGCGGTGCCGCAGCAGGGTGGGGGCCAGCCGGGGGACGGCGGACCAGGCGGCCTCGTCCGCCAGGTGCGCGGCCAGGTGCCAGGGCTCGTACGCCTCGGTGCCGACCAGCAGCAGCCCGTCCGCCCCGCGCCGCTCCACCGAGCGCCGCAGCGACCCGGCGAAGCCGCCGACCGCCTCCCACCAGCCCGTGCCCGCCAGCCGTTCCCGGAGTGCCGAAACTCTCACCGCGTCCATGCGGGCCAGAATGTCGCGCCGGGGCCGGGGTTTGGCAGGATCGGCCCATGACTTCCCTCGATTCAGCGACAAACCCGGCCCACGACCTGCCGGACGTCTCGCAGCTGGTGGTCGGCGTCCTCGGCGGCACCGGCGACCAGGGGCGGGGCCTCGCCCTGCGGCTGGCCAAGGCCGGCCAGCAGGTGATCATCGGCTCCCGCGACGCCGCCCGGGCCGAGGCCTCGGCCGCCGAGCTGGGCCTCGGCGTGCGCGGCGCCGACAACGCCACCGTCGCCCGGGAGAGCGACGTGGTGATCATCGCGGTCCCGTGGGACGGCCACGCCGCCACCCTGACCGCACTGCGCGAGGACCTCGCCGGCAAGATCGTCGTCGACTGCGTCAACCCGCTCGGCTTCGACAAGCAGGGCGCGTACGCGCTGAAGCCCGAGGAGGGCAGCGCCGCCGAGCAGGCCGCCGCCCTGCTGCCGGACTCCCGGGTCACCGCCGCGTTCCACCACCTCTCGGCGGTGCTGCTGCAGGACGAGTCGGTGGAGGCGATCGACACCGACGTCATGGTGCTCGGCGAGGACCGGGACGCCACCGACGTCGTGCGCGCCCTGGCCGCCCGGATCCCCGGCATGCGCGGCATCTACGCCGGCCGGCTGCGCAACGCCCACCAGGTCGAGGCGCTGGTCGCCAACCTGATCTCGGTCAACCGCCGCTACAAGGCCCACGCGGGCCTGCGGATCACCGACGTGTGACCTCGGGGCGCCGTGTCGACCTCACCCCTGGACCCGCTCCGGAGGTGAGGTCGGCGACAATGGGTGCGGCCGCGCCCCGGCCCGGCCGCACGCGTTCCACCGGCCGCACCCGTTCTAGGAGCCTCCCGCCATGCCCCGCACGTCCCTGCTCGCCCTGATCGTCGTCGTCCTCGCGCTGGCGGCCGCCGTCTTCTCGCTGACCCAGGGCCTGTGGCTGGGCCTGATCTGGCTGCCGCTGGCGGGCGTGGCCAGCAACGTGCTGTGGCTGAACCGCCGCCGGGCGAAGATCGCCGAGGCCGCCGCGGCCGCCGAGCAGGGCTAGCGGGGCTAGCGGGGCACGCCGGCCCTCAGTTCTTCCAGAAGCTGAACAGGTACCGGCCGAGCGTCGCGTAGTCCTGGTCCACGCCGAACAGGTTCATCAGGCCGTGGACGATCCCGAAGAAGAACGAGTTCACCGAGGGCTGCCACAGCAGCGCGAACACCGCGAGCATCCCGTACGGCGCGAACGGCTCGACCGCGCGCCGGGTCTTGTACGACAGCCAGGGCTCGACGATGCCGTAGCCGTCCAGGCCGGGCACCGGCAGCAGGTTCAGCACGGCCGCGCTGAGCTGGAGGAAGCCGAGGAAGCCGAGCGCGCCGGAGAACGGCGAGATGGTCAGCTCGTAGCCGTGCCAGAACGCGTGCACCGTGGGGTCGTCCAGCCAGCCCGCGCCGATCGGGATCAGCAGCACGGCCGCGAACAGCAGGTTGACCAGCGGGCCGGCCGCCGAGATCAGGCTGTGCTTGAGCCGGCCCTGGATCCGGTGCCGCTCGATCCACACCGAGCCGCCGGGCAGGCCGATGCCGCCGAGGATCACGAAGACGATCGGCAGGACGAAGCTGAGCAGCACGTTGGCGTACTTCAGCGGGTTCAGCGTCAGGTAGCCCTTGGCGCCGACGGTGATGTCGCCGCCGTGCAGCGCGGTCCGGGCGTGGGCGTACTCGTGCAGGCAGAGCGAGACCATCCAGCCCGCGACCACGAACAGGAACACCCCGAACGAGGTGTTGCCGTAGCCCGAGTACACCGCCCAGCCGGAGGTGCCGAGTATGGCGAGGAGCACCCAGAACACCGGGCTGATCCGGCGGTCCTCGCTGCGGGAGCGCGGCGTGGCGGCGAAGGTCATGGTGTGGGTGCTCCGTGGGCAGAGGGGGGCGGGACGCGGGCCGGGGTCGATCATGCCGGTCGGGCCGGTGACCGGACAAGCCGCTCCGGGTGAACGTCCGAGCGCCCGGCCGCGTTCCTCCGGCCGTACGGAGGCAGGGCCGGAGGGGGCGGACGAGGCCCGCGGGGACGGCTGGTCGGGGACGGAGCGGAGGCCAGCACAATTGTGCGGCCGGACCCGCGCCGATCGACCAGAATGGTCCGGTGCACTACGGCATCCTCGGGACGACCACGGCCCACCACGACGACGGAACCCCGGTGCCCCTCGGCGGCGCCCGGCTGCGGGCGCTGCTCACCGCCCTGGCCCTGCGGCAGGGCCGCCCGGTGCCGGCCGACCTGCTGGTGGACGAGGTGTGGGACGCCGATCCGCCGCAGGACTCCTCCGCCGCGCTGCAGACCCTGGTCGGCCGGCTGCGCCGCACCGTCGGCCGGGACGAGATCGGCTCCGGCCCGGCCGGGTACTGGCTGACCGGCCCGGGCACCGACCTCGCCGACTTCCAGCGGCTGAGCGCCGAGGGCCGCCGCGCCCTGGACGCCGGGGACCACGCGGTCGCCGCCGAGCGGCTGCGTGCCGCCCTGGCGCTGTGGCGCGGCCCGGCCCTCGCCGACCTGCCGGACCGCACCGGCCCGGCCACCCGGCTGGAGGCCCAGCGCGAGGAGGCCCGCCGGCACCGGATCACCGCCGACCTCGGGCTCGGCCGGGCCGCCGAGCTGGTCGCCGAGCTGGCCGAGCTGTGCGAGCGGCAGCCGCTGGACGAACCGCTGCAGCTGCTGATGCTGCGGGCGTTGCACGAGAGCGGCCGGACGGCCGAGGCGCTGCGCCACTACGAGCGGACCAGGCGTGCCCTGGCCGATGAGCTGGGCGTCGACCCCGGCCGGCAACTCCAGGCGCTCTACGGCGAGTTGCTCGCCCCGCCGGTCGAGGCGCCGAGAAGGCCCCAGCAGCGGCCGGAATCGACGCCGGGGCCGCCGCCGGGATCGACGCCGGGGCCGGCCTCCGGGCCCGAGTCGACCAGGCCCGCCCCGGCGCCGCCACTCCCGCGCGCGGCCGGCAACCTGCGCGGCCGGCTGACCAGCTTCGTCGGCCGCGAGGCCGATCTCGCCGCGCTGCGCGGGTTGTTGGCGGAGCGTCGGCTGGTGACCCTGACCGGCCCCGGCGGCTCCGGCAAGACCAGCCTCTCGGTCGAGGCGGGGCGCGCCGAACTGTCCGCCGGGAGTTGGCCGGACGGCGTCTGGGTGGCCGAACTCGCGCCGCTGGAGAGCCCGGAAGCGGTGCCCGCCGCCGTGGTCTCCGCGCTCGGCCTGCGCGAGATCCTGCTGCACAGCACCAGCATGGTCGCCGAGGTGATCGAGAAGCGCGCCGAGGACCCGGTGCGCCGGCTGGTCGAGCACTGCGGGCACCGCCGGATGCTGCTCGTCCTGGACAACTGCGAGCACCTGATCCAGGCCGCCGCCGACCTGGCCGACGTCCTGCTCGCCGAGTGCCCCGGGCTGACCGTGCTCGCCACCAGTCGCGAGCCGCTCGGCGTGCCCGGCGAGACGGTGCTGCCGGTCGAGCCGCTGCCGGACCCGGTCGCGCTGCGGCTGTTCGCCGAGCGCGCCGCCACCGCCCGCCCGGGCTTCGACCCGCAGGGCGACCCGGAGGCCTGCGCGGAGATCTGCCGCCGGCTGGACGGGCTGCCGCTGGCCATCGAACTGGCCGCCGCCCGACTGCGGGTGATGACGGCGCGCCAGATAGCCGACCGGCTGGACGGCCGGTTCGCGCTGCTCACCGCGGGAAGCCGCACCCTGCTGCCGCGCCAGCAGACCCTGCGCGCGGTGGTCGACTGGAGCTGGGACCTGCTGGGCAAGCGGGAGCGCGCGGTGCTGCGCCGGCTCTCGGTGTTCGCGGGCGGCTGGCAGTTGGAGGACGCCGAGGCGGTCTGCGCCGACGGCACCGACGTGGCCCCCGGCGAGGTCGCCGACCTGCTGCTGTCGTTGGTCGACAAGTCGCTGCTGGTCGCCGACCTGGACGGCGCCAGCCTGCCGCGCTACCGGATGCTGGAGACCATCCACGAGTACGCGGACGAGCGCCTCGCCGAGTCCCCCGCCGAGCGCACCGCCACCGAGGCCCGCCACCTGGCGCACTTCCGCGCCCTGGTCGCCGAGGCCGACCGCGACATCCACGGCCCCCGGCAGCTGCACTGGCTGGCGGTGCTGGAGCGCGAACAGGACAACATCCGGGCCGTGCTGCGCCGCGCGATCGACCTGCGGGACGAGCAGCAGGCGCTGGTGCTCGCCCTCGGCATGAGCTGGTACTGGTCGCTGCGCGGCTACAGCATGGAGGCCCGCGGCTGGTACAACGCGGTCGCCGCCCTGGGCCCGGACCCGCTCGCCGAGGACGCTCCGCCGCCGCTGCCGCTGGAGCGCGGTGTGCTCGCGTACGGCGTGCCGATGCCCGAGGGCGTGGTGGAGGAGTCCCGTCGGCTGCTGGCGATGTACCGGCTGATCGGGCTGTTCGAGGGGAACCTGGACGTGCTGGCCGACCAGGAGGCGGTCGCGGTCGCCCGGCGGCTGCTGGACGTCTACACCCCGGAGCTGCCGCAGGCGTACCGCTTCCCGGCGCTGATGCGCGTGTTCGGCGCCTTCCTGTCCGGCCGGCTGGAGCTGATGAAGGACCTGCTGGACGACGCGGTGGCCGGCTGCGAGCGCTACGGCGGGCCGAGCGACCTGGCGTTCATCCTGCAGGTCCGGGCCAGGATGCTGAACGACTGGCCGCTCGGCGCCGAGCAGAGCATCGCGGACGGCGAGCGCTCGCTGGAGCTGTACGAGCGGGCCGGCAACCTCTGGGGGATCTCCCAGGCGCTGGCCGCCCACGGCGAGGCCCTCGCCAACCGGGGCGACTCCGCGGCCGCCGCGGCCGCGTACGCCCGGGCGATCGAGCTGGCCGAGGAGCTGGGGGCGCCGCAGGAGGTCCCGGTCCTGCGGGTGCAGCTCGGCACCGCCCTGCTGGAGCAGGACATGGAGCGCGGCGAGCGGGTCATCCGGGAGGCGCTGGCCTCCATCGAGTCCCCGGGCGCCGACCAGTCCACCACCGGCGCCCTGATGTTCGGCCACCTGACGCTCTGCGGCGTCCAGGCGCAGCGCGGCCGGTACGAGCTGGCCCTGGCCGAGCTGGACGAGCTCGACGTGGTCAAGCGGGGCGGTTTCGCGCCGAACGTCGTGGCCGGGCTGCTGGCCAGCGCCCGCGGCTGGATCACCGCCCGGGCCGGGGACCCGGACGGGGGCCGAGCCCTGCTGCGCGAGGGCCGCCGGACGCTGCTCTCGACGGTGGCCGGGAGCGGCTTCGCCGAGCACATGACGGCGATGGTGGTCCCCGCGGTGACCGGGGTGCTCTGCGCCTTCGCCCAGCGCGACGGGGATCTGGACCGGGCCCGGACGGCGGCGGTGCTGATCGGCGCGTACGGCGGCCTGCACGGCCCCAAGGGCGGCTACCTGGACCGGGTCGAGCAGGCCCGCGTCTCGGCGGCCCTGCGGGAGCTGCTCGGGGACGAGGAGTTCGAGGCGGCCCGCGCCCGCGGCGACGGGATGTCCCAGCACGAGACGAACGAGCTGCTGGAGGAGCTGATCGGCGAGGGGGCCGCCGAAGCCTGACGGGGGCCGGGCACCCGGTGCGGCCCGGCGGGCCGGTGCCCGTCCCCTGGTCACCGGCCCGCCGGGCCCGTACGACGGCCGGCGCCTGTCCCGGGCGGCCGGCCGCCCCGTCCGCCGGCCCTCCCCCGCGGAGGGCCGGCGCGGTCCGTGGTCAGGTCCGCTTGCGGAAGCGGGCGACCGCGAGCGGGGCGAAGACCGCGGTGGCGGCCACCGACCAGACCAGGACGATCATCACCGGGTGGGCCACCGCCCCTTCGCCGTTGAGCAGCGCCCGGGAGGCGTCGGCCAGCGCGGAGAGCGGGTTGACCTCGGTGAAGGAGCGCAGCCAGCCCGGCATGGTGCTGGTCGGCGCGAAGATCGAGCTGCCGAACTGCAGCGGCATCAGGACCAGCATGGCCACGCCCTGGACGGCCTGGGCGCTGCGCAGCGACATGCCCAGCAGCATCGAGACCCAGACGATCGACATGCCGAAGAGCAGCGACAGTCCGACGGCCGCGAGCACCTCCAGCGGGCCGGTCTTGACCTCGAAGCCGATGCACATCGCGAAGCCGATCAGGATCGCGAAGGAGAGCAGCGCCCGGCAGGTCTCGGCGACGATCTTGGAGAGCAGGACGGCGGAGCGGCCGATCGGCAGGGTCCGGAAACGGTCCATCACACCGGTCTGGAAGTCGCTGTTCAGGCCGGTGCCGACGGCCATCGCGAGGGTGAGCCCGGTCTGCCCGAGCAGGCCGGGGACCATGTACTGCTTGTAGGCGTCCTGGTTGCCGGAGACGGCGCCGCCGAAGACGTAGACGAACAGCACGGTGAAGATCACCGGCATCAGCACGGCGTCGAACATCGACTCCGGGTCGGCCTTGATCCGCATCAGGTTGCGCCGGGTCAGCGCGCCGACGTGGCGCAGGGTTCCGGACAGCCCGATCCGGGAGTCCTCCACCCGGGCGGGGGCGAGCGTGGCGGTGGTCATGCGACGGGCTCCTTGACGAGGCTGGGGGCGGCGTCCGCGGGGGCGGGCTTGCCGGTGATGGCGAGGAAGACCTCGTCGAGGCTGGGCACCTTGGTGTCGATGCCGGCGATCGCGAAGCCGCGGCCGCCGAGCACCGCGATCACGGCGGTCAGCTGCTCGTCGTCGGTGATCGGCACCGCGAGCAGGCCGGTGTCGGCGGAGAAGGTGGCGGTGGTGATGCCGCTGTCGTGCAGGCAGCGGGCCATCTCGGGGAGTTCGGCCGGGCGGGCCGGGCGGACCTGCAGGGTCTGGCCGCCGACCTTGGCCTTGAGCTCGGCGACGCCGCCGTTGGCGATCACCTTGCCGCGGTCGATGACGGTCAGCTCGTTCGCGAGCTGCTCCGCCTCCTCCATGTACTGGGTGGTGAGCAGCACGGTGCTGCCCTCGGCGACCATCCGCTGCACCTCGTCCCAGACCTCGTTGCGGGTGCGCGGGTCCAGGCCGGTGGTGGGCTCGTCCAGGTAGAGCACCCGGGGGCGGCCGATCATGCTGGCGGCCAGGTCGAGGCGGCGGCGCATGCCGCCGGAGTAGGTCTTGGCGGGCCGCTTGGCGGCCTCGGTGAGCGAGAAGCGCTCCAGCAGTTCGGCGGCGCGGGACTTGGCCTCGCGGCGGGGGAGGTCGAGCAGGCGGCCGATCAGGTAGAGGTTCTCGTACCCGGAGAGCAGTTCGTCGACCGAGGCGTACTGGCCGGTGAGGCCGATCGTGCGACGCAGCTGCTTGGGCTGGCGCAGGACGTCGTAGCCGCCGACGAAGGCGGTGCCCGCGTCCGGCTTGATCAGGGTGGAGAGGATCCGGACCAGGGTGGTCTTGCCCGCGCCGTTGGGGCCGAGCACGCCGAGGACGGTGCCCTCCTTCACGGTCAGGTCGACCCCGTCGAGGGCCTTGGTGGCGCCGTAGTGCTTGACGATGCCGCGGACCTCGACGGCGTTGCCGGCGGCGGCTCCCCGGTCGTTCGGGGCGGTGGCGATTCGTGTCATGCCCCAAGGTTGTCCGCGCGGGCTGTCAGCCCCCTGTCAGCCCGGTGCCCGCCGCGGCGGGCCGCTGCCAGGCGGCTGTCACTCCGCTGTCACCGGTGGCCGGGCACGGCAGCGCCCCCGCTCCGGAGTACGGAACGGGGGCGCGGAACGGGTGGCGCTGGCGGGATCAGTGGAAGCTGTGCTCCTCCGCCGGGAAGGCACCGCCGCGGACGTCCTCGGCGAAGGCCCGGGCGGCGTCGCCCAGGACGGTCCGCAGGTCGGCGTACTTCTTGACGAACTTCGGCACCCGGCCGGCCGTCATCCCGGCCATGTCGGTCCAGACCAGGACCTGGGCGTCGGTGTCGGGGCCGCCGCCGATGCCGACGGTCGGGATCGCCAGCTGCTCGGTGACCTGGGCGGCCAGCTCGGCCGGCACCGCCTCCAGCACCACCGAGAACGCACCCGCCTGCTGGACGGCCTTGGCGTCGCGCAGCAGCTGGTGCGCCGCCTCGTCACCGCGGCCCTGGACCGGGTAGCCGCCGAAGGCGTGGACGGACTGCGGGGTGAGGCCGATGTGCGCCATCACCGGGATGCCGGCCTCGACCAGCAGCTCGATCGAGCGGGCGCTGCGCTCCCCGCCCTCCAGCTTGACCGCGCCGACCCCGGCCTCCTTCATCAGCCGGGCCGCGTTGTGCATGGCCTGCGCGGGGGACTCCTGGTACGAGCCGAACGGCAGGTCGGCGACGATCATGGCGCGCTTGGTGCCGCGGACGACGGCGGCGGAGAGCATCACCATCTGATCCATGGTCACCGGCACGGTGGTCTCGTAGCCGAGGTGGCAGTTGCCCGCCGAGTCGCCGACCAGCAGGACCGGGATGCCGGCCTCGTCGAACACGCCCGCGGTCAGGGCGTCGTAGGCGGTGAGCATCGACCACTTCTCGCCGCGCTGCTTGGCGGAGGCGAGGTCGCGGACGGTGACGCGGCGGCTGGTGACCCCGCCGTAGAGGGTGCTGGTCGACGCCTGGTTCTGGGCAGGCGAAGGCGAAGAAGCGTTCATCGAACGGACTCCTGAAGGGTTGTCGTCTCGTGGCGCCGTGCGGCGTCCCCGGATCACCTCCATGCTTGCACGCCCCGGCGTGCGCGCAAAGAGGCGTGCGTTCGTCCCGGTGCGATCCACGCCACACGGCGTGACCGGTGGCCGTGGACGGCGGCCGGGCTTTGCCTCGTTTTTACGAAACGGGGTCGTCTCGTATCGTATTCCCCGCTACTCTGGTGCGGGGGGTTACGAGACGGATCCGGCTCGGAATTGCCCGCCAGTGCCACGCCAACACGGACGGGAAGACCAATGACCACCGCAGCCGCGCCACCCCGTGTGCCGGAAGCCATCCACCGTCGGCGCTGGGCGATCCTCTGCACCCTGGTGCTCGCCCTGCTCGTCGTCGTCCTCGACAACTCGATCCTCAACGTCGCGATGAAGACCATCGCGACCCCCGCTCCGGTCGGCCTCGGCGCCACCCAGAGCGACCTGGAGTGGTCGATCAACTCCTACACGCTGGTGTTCGCCGGGCTGCTGTTCACCTCGGGCCTGCTCGGCGACCGGTTCGGCCGCAAACTCGCGCTGCTGGCCGGCATGGTGGTCTTCGGGATCGCCTCGCTGCTGTCCTCGATGGCCGGCTCGCCCGGTGAACTCATCGGCTTCCGCGCCCTGATGGGCGTCGGCGCCGCGCTCGCGATGCCCGCCACCCTGGCGATCATCATGAACGTCTTCGAGCGCTCCGAGCAGCCCAAGGCGATCGGCATCTGGGCGGGTGCGGTCGGTCTGGCCATCGCCATCGGCCCGATCACCGGCGGTCTGCTGATCGAGCACTTCTGGTGGGGCTCGGTCTTCCTGATCAACGTCCCGATCGTGATCGTCGCGGTGATAGCGATGGCGGTCCTGGTGCCCGAGTCCAAGGACCCGAACCCGGGCAAGCTCGACCCGGTCGGCGTCCTGCTGTCGATCATCGGCCTGGTCGCCCTGATCTACGGCATCATCAAGGGCGGCGAGCTGGCCGACTTCACCGCCGCCGAGGCCTGGGTGCCGACCCTGGTCGGCGTGGTCGCGCTGGCCGCCTTCGTCTGGTTCGAGCGCCGCACCGCGTTCCCCGCCCTGGACGTCACCTGGTTCCGCAACAAGGTGTTCAGCGCCTCCGTGGTGGTCGTCGGCGTGATCTTCTTCGCGCTGATGGGCGTCTCCTTCTTCGGCGTCTTCTACATCCAGAGCGTGCGCGGCTACAGCGCGCTGCAGGCCGGCCTGCTGATGCTGCCGCTGGCCGTGGCCCAGCTGCTGTTCGCGCCGCGGGCCCGGCTGGTGGTCGACCGCTTCGGCGTCGCCGCCACCGCCGCCGCCGGCATGCTGCTGGTCGCGATCGGCTTCGTCGGCTACACCGTGCTGACCGCCACCACCCCGATCTGGGTGCTGATCGTGCTCGGCCTGGTGATGGGCGCCGGCATGGCGCACGTCATGCCGCCGGTCACCGTCGCGATCATGGGCTCGCTGCCCCGCGAGAAGGCCGGCGCGGGCTCGGCCGTCAACAACACCTTCCGCCAGGTCGGCGGCTCGCTCGGGGTCGCCGTGCTCGGCGCGGTGCTCTCCACCGTCTACCGCGACGGGATGTCCGACACGCTGAACCAGCTGCCGGAGAACCTGCGCGACAAGGCCGGCGAGTCGCTGGAGGCCACCCTGGCCATCGCCGACCGGATCCCCGGCGGCGCGGCGCTGATCGGCCCGGCGAACGACTCCTTCATCCACGCCATGCACGTGGTCGCCTCGCTCTCGGTGGGCATCTCGGTGATCGGCGCACTGGTCGCCTGGTTCCTGCTGCCGCGCCGCTCGGCGGCCCCCGCCGGTCCGGCGGGCCCGGCCCCCGAGCAGCAGGGCGAGCCGCTCGTCGAGACCGCGGCCGCGGACGCCTGATCCGCGCCGGGGCGGGTCGGACCCGCCCTCCGGGGCCGGACCGGCCCGGACGACGGATCACGACTGAGTGACAATGGCCCTGTCACCCCGGGTGCGCCCGAGGTGACGGGGCCTCGGTCCGACGGCGGGCGCCCGCCCGCCCCACGGACCGCCAACGACACGGACGGCGCCCGCGCGCCCGGGCAAGCGAGGGAGAACAGCGGGGATGAAGACGGACACCCCGACCGCCGACACGGGGCAGGACTCCGCCCCGGACAGCGGCCAGGCCTGCGCCGCCGCTCGTCGCGGCCGCCCCCGCAGCGAGGCCGCCGAGCAGGCCATCTTCACCGCGGTGGTGGACCTGATGGCGGGCGGCACCACGATGTCCGAGCTCACCATCGAGGGCATCGCCACCGCCGCCGGCGTCGGTAAGGCCACCATCTACCGGCGCTGGCCCAACAAGGAGGCCCTGCTGGTCGACGTGGTCGGCAAGCTGGAGGTCCCGATGCCCGAACCCACCGGCCGCGGCGCGCGGGCCGACCTGATCGAGATGATCGACTACATGCGCCGGCGCGGCCTCGCCAAGCGCACCCGCTGGGTCCTCAAGGCCGCGCTGGGCCAGATGCACAGCCTGCCCGAGCTGCACAACGCCTACCGCGAGCGGGTGGTCAAGCCGCGCCGCGAAGCCGGGCTGGAGCTGATCCGCCGCGCCATGGACGAGGGCGTGCTCCGCTCCGACCTCGACCTGGAGCTGCTCGGCGACCTGCTGATGGGCCCGATCCTCTACCGCAGCATCCTGTGGGACGACTCCGACCTGGAGGACCCGGACCTGGCCCGCACGATGGTGGACTCGCTGATCGACGGCCTCGGACCGCGCTGACCCCGGCCGTCCCCCCGGCGCGCGGCGGGGCCGCCCGCCGGTCCTCCCGGTCGGACGTGGTCTAACTCACCAAACCGGGCCACGCCGGAACCCGCTCCGGGGGAGTGGCGTCTGTCCCGGCATAGGCTGAGCCGGGCGCCCGATCGAACCGGCACCGGTCCGGTACCGCGCCCGTTCCCCCGGGCCCCGGAGCGGCGGACGGCACGAACGAACGGGAGCCAGGGATGACGCAGGCGGACAGGACCGAGCGGACCGCGGCCCCCGGAGGTGCCGAGGACTCGGCCCCCGCGGCCCGGTCCGGCGGCTTCCTCGGCCTGCGGGACTGGGGCCGGGACGCCCGCGGCGCCACCACCTGGCGGCGCGGCCTGGTGATCGCCGTGCTGGCCGTGCTCACCGCGGCCCTGTTCGCCTTCCACGCCGAGGTGCCCAACGGCGTGGGCAACCTCGGCAGCCTGCTGGAGACCTTCCTGCCCTGGGTCGGCCTGGCCGTCCCGGTGCTGCTGGTGCCCGCGCTGCTGCGCCGCTCCGCCACCGCGCTGATCGCCCTGCTGCTGCCCGTCGTGCTCTGGGCCAACCTGTTCGGCGGCCTGCTGAGCGACAAGAGCGGCGGCAAGGGCGACTGGACGGTGGTCAGCCACAACGTGGCCGCCGCCAACACCGACGTACCGGCCACCGTCCGGGGGCTGGTCGCCTCCGGCGCCCAGATCGTCGCCCTGCAGGAGCTGGCCGGCAAGGCGCTGCACGCGTACGAGACCGGGCTCGCCGAGGCCTACCCGTACCACACGGTGGAGGGCACGGTCGGGCTCTGGTCGAAGTACCCGATCAGCGGAGCCACGCCGGTGGACCTCAAGATGGGCTGGACCAGGGCCTTCCGGGCCGAGGTCGGCACCCCGCAGGGCCCGGTCGCGGTGTACGTCGCGCACCTGCCCTCGGTGCGGCTGAAGGCCGAGGGCGGCTTCACCGTCGACCAGCGGGACGTCAGCGCGCAGGCGCTCGGCGACGCGATCGAGGCCGAGCCGGTCAAGAAGGTGCTGCTGCTCGGCGACCTCAACGGCACCATGAACGACCGCAGTCTGGCGCCGATCACCTCGCAGATGCGCTCGGCCCAGGGCGCCGCCGGGGACGGCTTCGGCTTCAGCTGGCCGGCGGCCTTCCCGATGGCCCGGATCGACCAGATCATGAGCAAGGGCGGGCTGAAGCCGGTGGACTCCCGCACCCTGCCCCGGGACGGCAGCGACCACCTCGCGGTGGCCGCCACCTACCGGTTCTCCTAGGCCCTCGTCGGTCAGCCCCGGCGCCAGCGGTTGGTGATCGGCAGGCGGCGGTCCCGGCCGAAGTTCTTCACCGAGATCTTCGGGCCCGGCGGGTACTGGCGCCGCTTGTACTCGGCGGTGTCGACCAGGCGCACCACCCGGTCCACCACCGCCGGGTCGAAGCCCGCCGCCACGATCGCGTCCCGGCCCTCGTCACCCTCGATGTAGCGGGCCAGCACGCTGTCCAGCAGGTCGTAGTCCGGCAGCGAGTCGGTGTCCTTCTGGTCCGGCCGCAGCTCGGCGGACGGCGGCTTGACGATGGTGTTCTCCGGGATCGGGGGCACCTCGCCGCGCCGCTCGGCCTCCTCGTTGCGCCAGCGGGCCAGCCGGAAGACCAGCGACTTGTAGACGTCCTTGATCGGCCCGAACGCGCCCACCGAGTCGCCGTACAGGGTCGAGTAACCGACCGCCAGCTCGCTCTTGTTGCCCGGCGCGAGCACGATGTGCCCCTCCTGGTTGGAGATCGCCATCAGCAGGGTGCCGCGCAGCCGGGACTGCAGGTTCTCCTCCGCCAGGCCGGTCAGCTCGGTGGCCGCCAGGTAGGCGTCGAACATCGGGGCGATGGAGACGGTGCGGAAGTGCAGGCCGGTGCGGCGGGCCAGGTCGGCGGCGTCGTCCTTGGAGTGGTCCGAGGAGTAGCGGCTGGGCATCGAGACGCAGTACACGTTCTCGGCGCCGATCGCGTCCACCGCGATCGAGGCCACCAGCGCGGAGTCGATGCCGCCGGAGAGGCCGATCAGGACCGACCTGAAGCCGTTCTTGGCGACGTACGCCCGGGTGCCGGAGACCAGGGCGGCCCAGATCTCGGCCTCGTCGGACAGCCGCGGCGCGACCCCCGCCGTCAGCGGCTCGGAGGGCGCGGGCCGCGGCCCGCCGTCCAGCTCGGTGCGGACCAGGTGCAGCCCGTCGCTCAGCAGCAGGCCGTCGGTGTGGTCGCTACTGGCGGCCGGCAGGTCGAGGTCCAGCACCAGCAGGTGCTCCTCGAACTGCGGGGAGCGGGCGAGGACCTCACCGTCCGCGCCGACCACGATCGAGTCGCCGTCGAAGACCAGCTCGTCCTGGCCGCCGACCATGTTGACGTACGCCAGGGTGCAGCCCGCCTCGGCGGCCCGGCGCCGGACCAGCTCCAGCCGCTGGTCGTCCTTGTTCCGCTCGTACGGCGAGCCGTTGATCACCAGCAGCAGCCCGGCCTCGGCCTCGCGGGCCGCGGTGACCCGGCCGCCGTCCTGCCAGATGTCCTCGCAGATCGCCAGCGCGACGTCCACCCCGTGCACCCGGACCACCGGCAGCTGGTCGCCCGGGACGAACCAGCGGAACTCGTCGAACACGCCGTAGTTGGGCAGGTGGTGCTTGGCGAAGCGGGTCACCACCTCGCCCCGGTGCAGCACGGCGGCGCAGTTCTGCGGGGACCCGGCCGGGCGGTTGAAGCGCGGCGAGGCGTGCTCGGAACGCCCGAGGTAGCCGACCACCACCGGCACCTCGCCCAGCCCGTCGGCCGCCAGCCGGCCGGCCAGCTCGACCAGCGCGCCGCGGGAGGCCTCGACGAAGGAGCGGCGCAGGGCGAGGTCCTCGACCGGGTAGCCGGTGAGGGCCATCTCGGGGAAGGCGACCAACTGCGCGCCGGCCTCGACGGCCTGCTTGGTCCAGCGCACCACCTCATCGCTGTTGCGGGCGAGGTCACCGACCCAGGGGTCGATCTGGCTCAGGGCGAGACGGAGATTGGGCATGCCCCCGAGTGTAATCGTCTATCTGACGCAATGTCCCGCGAGGGGGTCGCTCCCGGGATTCCCCCCGCCGGCCCGCGTAGGCCGTCGCGTGCCCTTCCCGGGGGTCGGCACTGCCGTGCCGCGCGGTGATCGGCCATGATGGGGTCATTCGCTCACAGGGTCTTCCGGAGGCCTTCCGGGCGTAACACGAGCGTAAAGAGCAGAGGTGAGACTGTCCCCATGGGCAAGCAGCAGCAGTTCGTGCTTCGGACGCTCGAAGAGCGTGACATCCGGTTCGTCCGGCTGTGGTTCACCGACGTGCTCGGGTTCCTCAAGTCGGTCGCGGTGGCTCCGGCCGAGCTGGAACAGGCCTTCGAGGAGGGCATCGGGTTCGACGGCTCGGCGATCGAGGGCTTCGCCCGGGTGTACGAGTCCGACATGATCGCCAAGCCGGACCCGACCACCTTCCAGATCCTGCCGTGGCGCTCGGAGACCCCGGGCACCGCCCGGATGTTCTGCGACATCCTGATGCCGGACGGCTCGCCGTCCTTCGCCGACCCCCGGTTCGTGCTCAAGCGCACCCTGGAGAAGGCCTCCGACCTGGGCTTCACCTTCTACACCCACCCGGAGATCGAGTTCTTCCTGCTGAAGAACCTGCCCGGTGACGGCACCGCACCGGTCCCCGCCGACCAGTCCGGCTACTTCGACCACACCCCGCGCGGGGTGGGCCACGACTTCCGCCGCCAGGCGATCACCATGCTGGAGTCGATGGGCATCTCGGTCGAGTTCTCGCACCACGAGGGCGCCCCCGGCCAGCAGGAGATCGACCTGCGCTACGCCGACGCGCTCTCCACCGCCGACAACATCATGACCTTCCGTCTGGTCATGAAGGAGGTCGCGCTGGAGCAGGGCGTGCACGCGAGCTTCATGCCCAAGCCCTTCTCCGAGCACCCCGGCAGCGGCATGCACACCCACGTCTCGCTGTTCGAGGGCGACCGCAACGCCTTCCACGAGTCCGGCGCCGAGTACCAGCTCTCCAAGGTCGGCAGATCCTTCATCGCCGGCCTGCTGAAGCACGCCGCCGAGACCGCCGCCGTCACCAACCAGTGGGTGAACTCCTACAAGCGGATCTGGGGCGGCTCCCAGCGCACCGCCGGCGCCGGCGGCGAGGCGCCGTCCTACATCTGCTGGGGCCACAACAACCGCTCGGCGCTGATCCGGGTGCCGATGTACAAGCCGGGCAAGCAGGGCTCCACCCGGGTCGAGATCCGCTCCCTCGACACCGGCTGCAACCCCTACCTCGCCTACGCCGTCACCCTCGCGGCCGGCCTGAAGGGCATCGAGGAGGGCTACGAGCTCCCGCCCGGCGCCGACGACGACGTGTGGGCGCTGACCGACTCCGAGCGCCGCGCCCTCGGCATCCAGCCGATGCCGCAGAACCTCGGCGAGGCCATCGACCTGATGCAGCGCAGCGAGCTGGTCGCCGAGACGCTGGGCGAGCACGTCTTCGACTTCTTCCTCCGCAACAAGCGCCAGGAGTGGGAGGAGTACCGCTCCGAGGTCACCCCCTTCGAGCTGCGCAAGAACCTCCAGGTGCTCTGACGTCCGGTCAGGAACTCCTCGGGCCCGCTCCGTTTCGGAGCGGGCCCGACCCGTTCGCCCGGAAGGGTGTCCTCCGCGCTCGCTAATCCGTTGAGCCGATCTGATGACTCTGCAGCGGTGCGAACCATGGCAGGGTGACGCAGGGACGTATTCAGAAGATCCGTTTTGCGGATCATCCTGGAGTGTCATGCGTACTCGAATCACCACCCTGGTCCTGTCCGGACTGGCCTCGGCCACCCTCGTGCTGGGCGCCGGTCACACGGCCTACGCTTCGACCTTCGTCGACCACGGCACGGCCTCCGAGTCGGCGGAGGCCCAGGGCGCATGGGTCGACAGCCTCCTGAGCCTGGCCGGCGAAAGCACGGGCTCCGGCACCAACACCTGGAGCGTCACCAGCCGCAGCCTCACCCAGTGGGACGCCGCGGGGCCGGCCGACACCACCGAGCAGGTCGACCCGGCCCTGGCGGGCGAAGGCAGCCCCGAGCGCGGCCAGTCGATGGACGAGCCGTCGGGGCCCGGGCTCCCCGGGACACTGGGGGCCGGCGGCGAGTCCTGCGAGCAGGGCCCCCACGGGAACTCCGGGGGCCCGGACTGCGTCTGCCCCCCCGGTGAGCACGGTGAGCACGGTGAGCACGGTGAGCACGGTGAGCACGGTGAGCACGGTGAGCACGGTGAGCACGGTGAGCACGGCGGCCACGAAGGCCACGGCGAGCACGGCGAGCACGGGGAGCACGGTGAGCACGGCGGCCACGAAGGCCACGGTGGGCAGCAGCAGGGGCAGGGCAACGAGCAGAACCAGGGGCAGGGCCAGGACCAGGCGCAGGGTCAGGACCAGAACCAGGCGCAGGGCCAGGACCAGAACCAGAACGTGGACCAGAGCCAGACCGGGCAGCAGAGCCAGGGTCAGGACCAGCACGTCGACGTGACCGTCATCGTGCAGAACAACCTCAACAACAGCGCGAACAACAGCGCCGCCAGCACCTCGAACAACAGCTCCACCAGCAACTCGAGCAACGCCGCCAACAACTCCGCGACCAACAACGCGAACAACAACGCGCAGAACAGCCAGGCGGTCTCGCAGTCCAACACCATGGCGAACCAGCAGAGCCAGACCAACCAGCAGTCCGCGTACAACCTGAACAAGGTCAAGTTCGTCTCGGAGGCGCGGCCGCCGCACAAGTCGTCCCACCACGGCGGCTCCGGGCACGAGTCGAAGCCCGCCCACCACCACCACGGGGAGCTGGCCCACACGGGCGCCCAGGGGACGCCGGTCATGCTCGGGCTCTCGGCCGCGCTCCTCGCGGCGGGTGCGGCAGCGATGAGGTTCGGCCGCCGCCGCGCGTGAGGAAGCGCAGGGCTAGCGACGGGCACCGCCCCGGCCGGTCATCGGCCGGGGCGGTGTGCTGTGCGCGTCCGCCGGGCGGGCGCTAGCGCAGCTCGGGGGGCGGGGTGCGGGCCGGGTCCATCGGCTCGTCGCGGACCAGGCTGCCCCAGACGGCCATGCGGTACAGCGAGGTGTAGACGGGGGTGCAGGTCGTCAGGGTGATGTAGCGGCCCGGCTCGGTGTAGGGGGAGCCGGTGGGCACCGGGGCGATGACGCCGGTGTCGGTCGGGGAGGTCTCGGGGAGTGTGGCGTCCACGCGGTAGACGTACCAGTGGTCGCGGGTCTCCACGACCAGGGGGTCGCCCGGCTTGAGCCGGTCCAGGTCGTGGAACATCGCGCCGTGGCCGTCCCGGTGGGCGGCGAGGGCGAAGTTGCCCCGCTCCTCCCACGGCATCGCCGCGGCGTAGGGCGCGGTGTAGGCCCCGGCGACGCCCTCGGAGAGGGTGTCGTCGTCGGTGCCGATCTTGATCATCACCTGGTAGCCGGCACCCAGCGCCGGCACGTGCAGGAAGCCGATGCCGCCGTCGGCACCGACCGGGGGCGGGGCTGCCGGGCCCGCCGGGTCGGTCGGCGGCGCCACGGGGGCCGCAGGGCCGGTCGGGGTGACCGCGGGGGCCGCCGCCGACCAGCTCCGGCGCAACTGCTCGGCGGCGGCCCCCGCGTGCCGGGCGGCCGTCAGGTCCGTCCACCAGAGCGAGTACGCGACCAGCAGGGCGAGCAGCACACCGGTGGTGAACAGCAGGTCGCCGAGCACACCGGCCGCGGCCCGCAGGGGGCGTCGGCGCGGGGACGCGGTGGGGGAGCCCTCGCCGAGGGAGTCCTGGCTGGTCATGCGGGTACTCCACCGCGTCCGGAAGGCGGCGGGCAAGGCGACACGCCACTTCGGCGGCCGGGTGGGTCCGGTCCGCGGCCGCGCCCGGCGGAGGGCCGCGCGGGCGCGTAACCTGCTGAGGGCCTGCCGTCGAACTCCCGTCGTCCGCCCGGAGGACGCCCCGCGGACGGGGAGTTCGAGGACGGGCCCTTGGGCGGACGGATGGAGGGGCCGATGGCGGTGGACGAGCAGCGGGCCGGGAGCCGGGTCAGCCGGCCGGAGAACCGGCTGGTCCGGCGGGGGTTCGGCGACCCGGCGCAGGCGGTGCGGCTGTTGGACGGCCCGGGGCTGGAGGGCCTGGCCGACGACCCCGTGCTGCTGGACGCGCTCGGTGCCACCGCGGACCCGGACCAGGCGCTGCTCGGCCTGGCCCGGTTGATGGAGGCCGCCGACGAGACCGACCGGCACACCCTGCGCGACACCCTCACCACCTCCAAGCCGCTGCGCGACCGGCTGCTCGGCGTGCTCGGGGTCTCCACCGCGCTCGGCGACCACCTGGCCCGGCACCCGCACGACTGGCACGTGCTGGTCACCTTCGAGCTGCGCGACATGCACCCCGGCCCGGAGGACTTCCACCGCGCGCTGACCGAGGGCGTCCGGTCCGGGGGCGCCGGCCCGGGGGGCGGCCGCGAGGGCGACCGCAGCCCGGCGGACGCGCTGCGGATCGCCTACCGCCGCTGCCTGCTCGCCATCGCCGCCCGTGACCTCACCGGCACCACCGACCTGGCCCGGACCGCCGCCGAGCTCGCCGACCTGGCCGGCGCCACCCTGCAGACGGCCCTGGAGCTCGCCGCCGAGCAGGATCCGGAGGCCGCCGCGGCCTGCCGGCTCGCGGTGATCGGCATGGGCAAGTGCGGCGGACGCGAACTCAACTACGTCTCGGACGTGGACGTCATCTTCGTCGCCGAGCCGCGCGAGGGCGTGGACGAGCACCAGGCGGTCAAGGCCGCCACCCGGCTGGCCGCGGCCCTCACCCGGCTCTGCTCGGACACCACCGGCGAGGGCACCATCTGGCCGGTGGACGCCAACCTGCGGCCCGAGGGCCGCAACGGCCCGCTGGTGCGCACCCTGGCCAGCCACCTCGCGTACTACCAGCGCTGGGCCAAGACCTGGGAGTTCCAGGCCCTGCTCAAGGCCCGTCCGGTCGCCGGGGACGCCGAGCTCGGCGCCGAGTACGTCGAGGCGCTCGCCCCGCTGGTCTGGCAGGCCGCGGCCCGGGAGAACTTCGTCGCCGACGTGCAGCAGATGCGCCGCCGGGTGATCGACTCCATCCCCGTCACCGAACTGGACCGCCAGCTCAAACTCGGTCCGGGCGGGCTGCGCGACGTCGAGTTCTCCGTCCAGCTGCTGCAGCTGGTGCACGGCCGCACCGATCCGGCGCTGCGCAGCGGCAACACCCTGGAGGCGCTGGCCGCGCTCTCCCGCGGCGGTTACGTGGGCCGGGCGGACGCCGCCTCACTGGACACCGCGTACCGCTTCCTGCGCTCGCTGGAGCACCGGATCCAGCTGCACCGGCTGCGCCGCACCCACCTGATGCCCACCGGGGCGGAGGACCTGCGCCGGCTGGCCCGCTCGCTGGCCGCGCTGATCAACGACGACACCCGCGCCGATCCGGTCGCCGCGCTGCAGCGGGAGTGGAAGCGGCACGCGGTGGAGGTCCGGCGGCTGCACGAGAAGCTGTTCTACCGGCCGCTGCTCGACGCCGTCGCCGAGCTGCCGCCGGGTGCCGCCGGGCTGAGCCCGGACGCGGCCCGGGCCCGGCTGGAGGCGCTGGGCTACGCGGACCCGGCGGCCGCGCTGCGGCACATCAGCGCGCTCGCCTCCGGGGTGAGCCGCAAGGCGGCGATCCAGCGCACCCTGCTGCCCGTGCTGCTCGGCTGGTTCGCCGACTCGGCCGACCCGGACGCCGGGCTGCTGAACTTCCGGCAGGTCTCCGACGCGCTCGGCCGCACCCCCTGGTACCTGCGGCTGCTGCGGGACGAGAGCGCCGCCGCCGAGCAGCTCGCCCGGGTGCTGTCGGCCGGGCGGCTCGCCCCCGACCTGCTGCTGCGCGCCCCCGAGGCGGTGGCCATGCTGGGCGATCCGCAGGGACTGGAGCCACGCGGCCGGGCGGCGCTGCAGTCGGAGGTGCTGGCCGCCGTCGGCCGGGCCGGATCCACCACGGCCGCGGTGGCCGCAGCCCGCTCGGTGCGCCGCCGGGAGCTGTTCCGTACGGCCGCCGCGGACGTCCTCGGGCGGCTCGGGGAGGACCCGGCGCAGGCGCTGGACGCGGCGGGGGAGGCGCTCACCGCGCTCAACGCCGCCACCCTGCAGGGCGCGCTGAGCGCGTGCGTGGCCGGCTGGGAGGCCGAGCACGGGGACCTGCCGACGAGGATCTCGGTGGTCGCGATGGGCCGCTTCGGCGGCCACGAGCTGGGCTACGGCTCGGACGCGGACGTGCTCTTCGTCCACGAGCCGCTGCTCGGTTCGCTGGAGGAGGAGGCCGCCCGGGCCGCCCAGGCGGTCTGCCACGAGCTGCGCGCCCAGCTGGGCGCGCCCTCCCCCGAGCCACCGCTGCTGGTCGACGCCGACCTGCGGCCGGAGGGGCGCAGCGGCCCGCTGGTGCGCAGCCTCGCCTCGTACGCGGCGTACTACCGGCGCTGGTCGCACGCCTGGGAGAGCCAGGCGCTGCTGCGCGCCGAGCCGGTGGCCGGGGACGAGGAGCTGGGCACGCGGTTCCGGCAGCTGATCGACCCGCTGCGCTACCCGGGCAACGGGGTGCCGGAGCGGGATCTGGTGGAGATCCGTCGGATCAAGGCCCGGATCGAGGCCGAGCGGCTGCCGCGCGGGGCCGACCCGACCACCCACACCAAGATCGGCCGGGGCGGGCTGGCGGACGTGGAGTGGACGGTGCAGCTGCTGCAGCTCCAGCACGGGCACGAGCTGCCGGCCCTGCGCACCACCCGCACCAGGGCCGCGCTGGCGGCGGCGGTGGACGGCGGGCTGGTGCGGCGGGAGGACGCGGAGGTGCTGGACGCGGCCTGGGTGCTGGCCTCCCGGGTGCGGGCGGCGGTGATGCTGGTGCGCGGCCGGCCCGGGGACAGCTTCCCCGGGGAGGCCCGGGAGCTGGCCGGGGTGGCCCGCTACCTCGGGTACGGCGCCGGGCACAGCGGGCAGCTGCTGGATGACTACCGGCGGACCACCCGGCGGGCGCGGGCGGTGGTGGACCGGCTGTTCTACGGGCTCTGAGCCGCCCGCGGCAGGTGTCCGAGTACGCGGAAGGGGCCCCTGCGCGGGGCCCCTTCCGGTCGTGCTCGCTAGCGGCGCGCGGTGCTGACCGCGGGCTCGCTCCACTGCTCGGGGACGGTGATCGGCCGGTCCGTCTCCGTCTCCCGCGCAGGGACCTTCGGCAGCTTGTAGACCCACTCGTGGTACAGCCAGCGGGCCGCGAGGAATCCGACCGCCAGGCACAGCAGGCCGCCGACGGCGTCCATCCAGAAGTGGTTGGCGGTCGAGACGATGACCACCAGGGTGGCGACGGGGTACAGCAGACCGAGCGCCTTGACCCACGTCCGGCGGGCCAGGAAGAAGATCGCCAGGCCGCACCAGGTCGACCAGCCGATGTGCATCGAGGGCATCGCGGCGTACTGGTTGGAGACGTGTGCGGCGGGGCCGGAGGCCATCGAGCCCCAGGTGCCGTGGGTCTTCACGGTGTCGATGAAGCCGCCGTCGGTCATCAGCCGGGGCGGGGCCAACGGGAAGAAGTAGAAGCCGACCAGGGCGATCGCGGTGGTCACGAACAGGACGGTGCGGGCCGCGACGTAGCGGCCGGGGTGACGGCGGTACAGCCAGACCAGCACACCGATGGTGATCACGAAGTGCAGCGTCGCGTAGTAGTAGTTCATCCCGGTGATCAGCCACCCGACGCCGTCCACCGCGTGGTTGACCGAGCGCTCGACGGCGATGCCGAGGTTCTGCTCCAGGTCCCAGATCCAGCCCGCGTGCTTCTGGGCTATCGCTTCCTGCTCGGGGACCGCGTTGCGGACGATCGAGTAGATCCAGTAGCTGATCCCGATCAGGGCCAGCTCGAACCAGATCCGCGGCCGGGCCGGTGACCGGCGCTGCTCGCGGAAACGATTGCGCAGGGCTGCGCCTCGGGACTGGGCGGCACGGGTGGCTCCGTCGGGCAGCCGGCCGGGGAGGGCCGTCGCCGCCTCGGAACCGCCACCGCTGGCCGCGTCGGCGCGCCGGGCGTCGCCTCGCTGGATCTCGGTCGGTTCCCCCATGGACGAGAAGTCTGCCAGACCGCTCGTAGCCGTCTGCTCATCCTCTGGAAGTGGATTCTTCACCGGCTGTCCCCCTTGAGGGCTAGGGGCCGGCTCCCACCGGGGTAGGGGGTGCTCGGGGTTCTGGCGCATACCGGTGGGACGGACATACGTCCCATTGTCACGCCCGTCGCTCCGGGACAGTAATCGGGGTGGCCGGAGACGGTCCGGGGCCTGGATTTTTCCGGTACGAAACGGTTTCTGCATCTTGCTGAAACATATTGCAGCCCGCTAGCTTCCTGGGAACCCGCTCGCCCCTTCCCCTCAGGGAGCCCTCCGTGGCCGACGCCCCGCTCCGCCCCCGGCGGAGCAGATCCCCCCGCAGACCCGGCCGCACGGCCGTGCTGCTGGCCGCCGCGCTGACCGCCGCCACCCTCGGCAGCGCCCCCGCGGCCCTCGCCGCCGCCCCACCGGCCCCGCCCTCCGACGCCGCGCTCGCGGCCACCGCCGGGCGGCACGACCTCAGCCGTGAGCAGTTCTACTTCGTCCTGCCCGACCGCTTCGCGAACGGGGACACCGGCAACGACACCGGCGCAAGACTCCCGGACGGCAGCACCGGCGGCCGGCTGGAGAACGGCTTCGACCCGGCCGACAAGGGCTTCTACCACGGAGGTGACCTGGCCGGACTGATCCAGAAGCTCGACTACATCCAGGACCTCGGCACCACCGCGATCTGGATGGCCCCGATCTTCAAGAACAAGCCGGTCCAGGGCAGCGGGGCGGACGCCTCCGCCGGGTACCACGGCTACTGGATCACCGACTTCACCCAGGTCGACCCGCACTTCGGCACCAACGAACAGCTCAAGGAGCTGATAGCCAAGGCGCACGCCCGCGGGATCAAGGTCTTCTTCGACGTCATCACCAACCACACCGCCGACGTCATCGACGCCGCCGAGCAGCAGCACGGCTACCGCTCGGCCGGCGCCTACCCGACGCTCGACGCGGACGGGAACCCGGTGGACGAGACGGCCGTCGCCGACGCGGGAGCGCCCTGGCCGCGGATCACCAAGGACTCCTTCCCCTACACCCCGGTCTTCCGCGACCCCGGCGACGCGAACGCCAAGACCCCGTCCTGGCTCAACGACCCCTCGCTGTACCACAACCGGGGCGACTCCACCTTCGTCGGGGAGTCCGCCACCGAGGGCGACTTCAGCGGCCTGGACGACCTCGACACCCAGAACCCCCGGGTGGTCAAGGGCTTCGAGAAGGTCTACCAGCAGTGGGTGAAGGACGCCGGCGTGGACGGCTTCCGGATCGACACCGTCAAGCACGTCAACATGGCGTTCTGGCAGCAGTGGGCGCCCGCACTCAAGGACTTCGCCGCCAAGCAGGGCAACAAGAAGTTCTTCATGTTCGGCGAGGTCTACTCCGGCGACCCGGCGATCACCTCGCCGTACGTCACCCAGGGCAAGCTGCAGGCCACCCTGGACTTCCCGTTCCAGGGCGCCGCCCGCTCGTACGTCTCCCAGGGCGGCTCCGCCAAGGCCCTGGCCGACGTCTACGGCCAGGACTACCGCTACACCGGCGCCGACACCGACGCGTACGAGCTGCCGACCTTCCTCGGCAACCACGACATGGGCCGCTTCGGCTCCTTCCTGCTCGCCGACAACCCGGGCGCCGACGAGGCGACCCTGCTCAAGAAGGACCGCCTCGGCAACGAGCTGCAGTTCCTCACCCGGGGCCAGCCGGTGGTCTACTACGGCGACGAACAGGGCTTCACCGGCGCGGGCGGCGACAAGGACGCCCGGCAGGACCTGTTCGCCTCCAGGACCCCCTCCTACAACGCCGACCGGGTGCTCGGCGGCGCCTCCGGCCCGGCCGACCGCTACGGGCGGAACGGGGAGCTCTACCAGGGCATCGCGGGTCTGGCCAAGCTGCGCCGCGACCACCCGGCGCTGGCCGACGGTGCCCAGATCGAGCGCTACGCGGCCGACGGCCCGGGCGTGTACGCCTTCTCCCGGATCGACGCGGGGCAGCAGGTCGAGTACCTGGTGGCGGTCAACAACGCCACCGAGGCCAAGACCGTCACGCTGGACACCTTCTCGGCCGGGACGGGCTTCGACCGGATCTACCCGGCGGCGGGGGAACGCGTCACCAGCGGCGCGGACCGCAAGGTGACGGTGACCGTCCCGGCGCTCTCCTCCGTGGTGTTCAAGGCGGCCGGCCGGCTCCCCGCCGCCGGCGCGGCGCCGCAGCTCTCGGTGCAGCCGCCCGCGGACGGCTCGACCGGCCTCGTCACGGTCGGCGCGAAGGTCGACGGCGGCGGCTTCGACCGGGTGAGCTTCGCCGCGCAGATCGGCAACGGGCCCTGGCGGACGCTGGGCACCGCCGACACCGGGAAGTACGCCGTCACCCAGGACCTGGGCGCCGTCGCCCCCGGCACGGTCGTGCGCTACAAGGCCGTCGTCCAGGACTCCGGCGGCCACCTGCGCTCCGCCACCGCGAGCTTCATCACCGGCGCCCCCGCGCCCAAGCCGGTGCCCACCGCGGGCGCCCGCCCGTACGCCGTCGTCCACTACAACCGGCCGGACGGCGACTACGACGGCTGGAACCTCTACGCCTGGGGCGACCTCGCCGACGGCGAGGGCACCCAGTGGCCGGCCGGGCACGCCTTCACCGGGCGGGACGCGTACGGCGCCTTCGCGTACGTGCGGCTGAAGCCGGGCGCCTCGGACGTCGGATTCATCGTGGAGAAGAACGGCGTCAAGGACGTGGACGCCGACCGGCACCTCGACATCGGCAGCACCGGCGAGGTGTGGCTGAAGCAGGGCGACCCGGCGGTGCGCACCGCGAACCCTGGCCCGGCGAACACCCAGCCGGCGAACACCGCCGTCATCCACTACAACCGGGCCGACGGCGACTACGACGGCTGGGGCCTGCACGACTGGACCGGCGCCGCCACCCCCACCGACTGGGGCAAGCCGCTGATGCCGGCGCGCCGCGACGCCTTCGGCGCCGTCTTCGAGGTGCCGCTGGCCCCCGGCGCGACCAGCCTCAGCTACATCCTGCACAGGGGCAACGACAAGGACCTGCCCGCCGACCAGTCGCTGGACCTCGCGGTCAACGGCAGGGAGGTCTGGATCCTCGGCGGCCGCGAGGGATACCTGCTGCCGCAGAACCCGGCCGCCTCCTCGCAGGTCGACCTCGGCAGCGCCAAGGCGCAGTGGATCGACGCGAGGACCGTCGTCGTCCCGGCGAACTACGGCGCGGGCGACGACGCCCTGGCCGGCGGCACCAGCGCCCAGCTGGTGTACGACCCGGCGGGCGGCATCCGGGCCGACAAGGGCGTGCTGAGCAAGCCCGGCCAGTGGCTGCGGCTCACCCCGGTCAAGGGCGGGCTGACCGACGCGCAGAAGGCGAAGTACCCGCACCTGGCGGGCTACCGGGCCTTCACCGTGGACGCCCGGGACACCGCCCGCGTCCCGGCCGCGCTGCGCGGTCAGCTGCTGTTCACCGAGCACCTGCCCAGCGGCGCCGTCCTGGCCGCGACCGGGGTCCAACTCCCGGGCGTGCTGGACGACCTGTACGCCGGGCGGACCGCCAAGGTCGACTTCGGGCCGGCGTACTACGACGGCAAGGTGGCGCTCTCGCTCTGGGCGCCGACCGCGCAGGAGGTGTCGGTCCAGGTCTTCGACGGCCCGACCGGCGGCAGCCCGAAGACGCTGCCGCTGAAGCGGGACGACGAGACCGGCGTCTGGGAGATCGTCCGGGACAGGGGCGAGTTGGACGGCAGGTACTACCTGTACCAGGTGAAGGTCTGGGCGCCCTCGGTGCAGCAGCTCGTCGTCAACACCGTCACCGACCCGTACTCGGTGGCGCTGTCCACCGACTCGAAGCGCAGCCTGGTCGCCGACCTGGACGCCAGGGAGCTCAAGCCCGCGGGCTGGGACGACCACGCCCGCCCGCAGGCCGTACCGCCCGCGCGGCAGCAGATCCAGGAGCTGCACGTCCGGGACTTCTCGGTGGAGGACCCGACCGTCCCGGCCGCCGAGCGCGGCACCTACCTGGCGTTCACCGAGTCGCAGTCGGCCGGCATGCGGCACCTGCGGGAGCTGGCCGCCGCCGGGGTCACCACGATCCACCTGCTGCCGACCTTCGACATCGCCACCATCCGGGAGAACCGGGCCGAGCAGAAGCTGCCGGCCTGCGACCTCGCCGCCCTCCCCGCGGACGGGCCGAAGCAGCAGGAGTGCGTGGCGGCCGTCGCCGCCGACGACGCGTACAACTGGGGCTACGACCCGCTGCACTACAACGTGCCGGAGGGCTCGTACGCCACGGACCCCGCGGGCACGGCCCGTACCGTGCAGTTCCGGCAGATGGTGCAGGCGATGCACGCGGCCGGGCTGCGGGTGGTGCTCGACGTGGTCTACAACCACACCGCCGCCAGTGGGCAGGCCGAGCACTCGGTGCTGGACCGGGTCGTCCCCGGCTACTACCAGCGGCTGGACGCCAACGGCAAGGTGACGACGGACAGTTGCTGCGCCGACACCGCGCCCGAGCACGCCATGATGAACCGGCTGGTGGTCGACTCGGTGACCCTGTGGGCCCGTGAGTACAAGGTGGACGGCTTCCGCTTCGACCTGATGGGCCTGGACCCGAAGTCCACCATGCTGGACGTGCGGGCCGCGCTGCGGAAGATGACGCCGGACTCGGACGGCGTGGACGGGAAGAACGTCTTCCTCTACGGCGAGGGCTGGAACTTCGGCGCCGTCGCGAACAACGCCCGGTTCGAGCAGGCCACCCAGGCGAACATGGCCGGCACCGGCATCGCCACCTTCGACGACCGGATCCGCGACGCCGCCCGCGGCGGCGACTTCATGCTCGGCTCCGCGCCCCAGCAGGGCTTCTCCTCGGGCCTGTTCACCGACCCGAACGGCTCGCCCGCGAACGGCACCCCGGACCAGCAGAAGGCCCGACTGCTGCACCAGATGGACCAGTTGAAGGTGGGGCTGACCGGCAACCTGGCCGGGTACTCCTTCACCGACAGCTCCGGGAAGGCCGTCACCGGCGCCCAGGTCGACTACAACGGCGCCCCGACCGGGTACGCGGCCGCGCCGGGCGAGGCGGTGGAGTACGTGGACGCCCACGACAACACCGACCTCTTCGACGCGCTCGCGTACAAGCTGCCGACCGGCACCGCGCCCGCCGACCGGGCCCGGATGCAGGCGCTCGGGCTCTCGCTCACCGCGCTCACCCAGGGCGCGGGCTTCGCCCAGGCGGGCAGCGACCTGCTGCGCTCCAAGTCGCTCGACGCCAACTCCTACGACTCGGGCGACTGGTTCAACGCGATCCACTGGGACGCCGCCGCGGGCAACGGCTGGGGCCGCGGCCTGCCGCCGGCGGCCGACAACAAGGAGCTGTGGCCGACCGCCCAGTCCCTGTTGGCGAACCCGAAGCTGACCGTGGGCGCGGCCGACATCCGGGCGACCTCGGCGCAGTACCAGGAGTTCCTGCGGATCAAGCAGTCCTCCCCGCTGTTCTCGCTGCCCACCCTGGCCGCGGTGCAGCAGCGGCTGTCGTACCCGCTCTCCGGCACCGCCGGGGAGACGCCCGGGGTGATCACCCTGCACCTGGACGGCACCGGGCTGGCGGGGGCGGAGAAGGGCCTCACGGTGGTCTTCAACGCGACGCCCACCGCGCAGGCGCAGACCGTGACGGCCCTGCGGGGCACGGACCAGGCGCTGCACCCCGTCCAGGCGGGCGGGGCGGACCAGGTGGTGAAGCGGTCCGGCTTCGACACCGCGACCGGTACGTTCACCGTGCCGGGCCGCACCGTGGCGGTGTTCGTCCAGCACTGATCGGTGTACGACGCGATTCCCGGGCCCCGTAACGCCGTTGAGGCGGTGCGGGGCCCGGTTCCGTTCCGGCCACAGAATGGCCGGAAACCTCCACTGGCACGGCCGGAACTGTGACGTGCCGCGCCCGTTCGGCGCTACGGGCTACCCGGCGGTACGAACGGCGGTCCCGACTGCTGGTCAGTGACCGCCGATAGTGATCGAACCGTGCGCCGGGCATGAAAACCGTGTTCACGAGTTTGCAAGGGCGTAGCACAACTGACGGACCGGCATGCATACGGTTTCGGTAATGAATCGGCCAATCGGTGGCATGCATCTGTCATTGCCAGCCGGTTTGCTGCCACGATTCCTCCCGGCTGCAGACGAGGGGGCCCCACCTCCCGGTGCAGCTGTTCCAGCCAAGGTGCAGCGCGTCCCGACCTGCAACGGGTTGTGAGCACCGCAACCCGCAAACCGCACCCCCGTCGCACCCGCCGGGGGCCCCCACTGCGCCGCAACCCCGCGGCCCAGGTTTCTCTCCACCGTGCGCGACCCAGCGCCGGTCGGAAAAGGAGTCCGCATGTCCCGTTACGCTCACGCCCGGAAGGCGGCGGTCGTCCTGGCCGCCTCCACGGCGTTGCTGGTCACCGGCATACCCGTCATCGCCCAGGCGGCCACGCCGGACGCGCCGGCCGCCGTCGCCGCGCAGCAGAGCCGGGCCGCGCTGATCGCCTCGGCGAACCAGCAGACCGCCTCCCTCGCCCAGGCCCTCGGCCTGAGCGGTCAGGAGAAGCTGGTCACCAAGGACGTCGTGCAGGACGCCAACGGCGGTCGCCACCTGCGGTACGAGCGCACCTACGCCGGACTCCCGGTCCTCGGCGGCGACCTGATCGTCCACCAGGACGCGGCCGGCGCCACCAAGAGCGTGACCAAGGCCAGCGAGGCCAGCCTCGCGGGCGTCGAGACCACCCCGGCCCTGGCCGCGCCGAAGGCCCAGGCCGCCGCGCTGGCCGTCGAGGCGGGCTCCGTCGACACCGCGCCGCGCCTGGTCGTCTGGGCCGCGGACGGCACCCCGAAGCTCGCCTGGGAGACGGTCGTCAACGGCCGCGAGTCCGACGGCACCCCGAGCAAGCTGCACGTCGTCACCGACGCCAAGACCGGTGACGTCCTCAGCAAGGCGGACGGCATCCAGCGCGGCTCCGGCACCGGCGTCTTCGTCGGCAACGTCCCGCTGACCACCACCCAGAGCGGTTCGACGTACCAGCTCAAGGACGGCACCCGCGGCGGCCAGAACACCACCGACATGAAGAACGGCACCTCCGGCAACGGCACGCTGTTCTCCAAGTCCTCCGACACCTGGGGCAACGGCCAGGCCAGCAACCGCGAGTCGGCCGCCGTGGACGCCCAGTTCGGCGCCGCGGCCACCTGGGACTTCTACAAGAACACCTTCGGCCGCAACGGCATCCGCAACGACGGCGTCGGCGCCATGAGCCGGGTCCACTACGACACCGGCTACGTCAACGCGTTCTGGGACGACTCCTGCTTCTGCATGACCTACGGCGACGGCTCGGGCGACACCCACCCGCTCACCGAGCTCGACGTGGCCGGCCACGAGATGAGCCACGGCGTCACGGCGGCCACCGCCAACCTGAACTACTCCGGGGAGTCCGGCGGCCTCAACGAGGCCACCTCGGACATCTTCGGCAACATGGTCGAGTTCTACGCGAACCTGCCCGCCGACAACCCGGACTACCTGGTCGGCGAGCTCATCGACATCAACGGCAACGGCACCCCGCTGCGCTACATGGACAAGCCCTCCAAGGACGGCCAGTCGGCCGACTCCTGGTACTCGGGCGTCGGCAACCTGGACGTGCACTACTCGTCCGGTGTCGCCAACCACTTCTTCTACCTGCTGGCCGAGGGCAGCGGCGCCAAGGTGATCAACGGCGTCAGCTACAACAGCCCGACGGTCAACAACATCACCGTCACCGGCATCGGCCGGGACAAGGCCGCGCAGGTCTGGTACAAGGCGCTGACCGCGTACATGACCTCCACCACCAACTACGCCGCCGCCCGCACCGCGACCCTCAACGCGGCCACCGACCTGTACGGCGCGAACAGCGCCGAGTACAACGCGGTCGCCACCGCCTGGGCCGCCGTCAACGTCGGCTCGCTGCCCAACCCGGGCGGCGTCACCGTCACCAACCCGGGCAACCAGTCGACCGCCGTCGGCACCGCGGTCAACCTGGCCATCAAGGCCTCGGGCGGCACCGCTCCGCTGTCCTACTCGGCCACCGGCCTGCCGGCCGGCCTGGCGATCAACGCCTCCACCGGCGCGATCACCGGCACCCCGACCACCGCGGGCACCTCCAACGTCACCGTGACGGTCAAGGACTCGGCCGGCAAGTCCGGCACGACCAGCTTCACCTGGACCGTGACCAGCGGTGGTGGCGGCAGCTGCACCCCGGCGCAGCTGCTGGGCAACGCGGGCTTCGAGACCGGTTCGGCCTCGCCGTGGACCTCCACCTCGGGCGTGGTGGACAACAGCGCCAGCCAGGCCGCGCACGGCGGTTCGTGGAAGGCGTGGCTGGACGGCTACGGCTCCAGCCACACCGACACGCTGTCGCAGACGGTGAGCATCCCGGCGGGCTGCAAGGCGACGCTGAGCTTCTGGCTGCACGTCGACACCGCGGAGACCGGCACCACCGCGTACGACAAGCTGACCGTGTCGGTGAACGGCACCACGCTGAAGACGTACACCAACGTGGACGCCGCGAGCGGCTACCAGCAGCGCAGCTTCGACCTGTCGGCCTACGCGGGCCAGACGGTCACCGTGAAGTTCAACGCGGTCGAGGACTCCTCGCTGCAGACGAGCTTCGTGATCGACGACACCGCCGTCCAGACCGGCTGAGGTCGGACCGGCTCCTCGCGGGGCCGGTGAACCAGGACAGGTGAGGGGCCCGGCAGCCACGGCTGCCGGGCCCTTGTCGTGCGCGAAACGGGTGCGGGTCGTGTCCGAAGCGGGTGCGGGTCGTGTCCGAAGCGGATGCCGGTCGTGCCCGAAGCGGGTCAGCGTCGGGCCCGTACCGCTCCTGTGCGGGGCCGTACCGTCTGCGGCCTGCAGAAACGTTACTGTCCTACATCTTGACGATGTCTCCCGGCGATCCTAGGTTCAGCGCTGCAAGTTTCCGGCAAGTTACAGAAACTTCCTGCAGGCTTCACCACCGGCTGCCCCACCCCAGCCACCCCCAGGAGACGACGTGGTCACCACCGCCCCCACCCGCCCCCGGCCTTCGGCCGGGAGGACCCGCAAGCCCGCGCGCGCGGCCGGCGCCCTCGCCGCATCGGCGGCGCTCGCGCTCTCGCTCGCCACCTCCCTGGGCGCCCCCGCCGCCCAGGCCGCCCCGCCCGCGAACAACGGCAAGGACGTCACCGCCACCCTCTTCGAGTGGCGCTTCGACTCCGTGGCCCAGGCCTGCACCTCGACGCTCGGCCCGAAGGGCTACGGCTTCGTCGAGGTCTCGCCGCCGCAGGAGCACATCCAGGGCCCGCAGTGGTGGACCTCCTACCAGCCGGTCAGCTACAAGATCGCCGGCCGGCTCGGCGACCGCACCTCCTTCAAGAACATGGTCGACACCTGCCACGCGGCCGGGGTCAAGGTCATCGCCGACGCGGTGGTCAACCACATGTCGGCCGGCTCCGGCACCGGCACCGGCGGCACCGCGTACACCAAGTACGGCTACCCGGGCACGTACCAGGACCAGGACTTCCACGGCTGCCGCCAGCCGATCACCAACTACCAGGACCGCACCAACGTGCAGACCTGCGAGCTGGTCAACCTCTCCGACCTGGACACCGGCAGCGCGTACGTCCAGAGCACCATCGCCCACTACCTGGACGACCTCGGCTCGCTCGGCGTCGACGGCTACCGGATCGACGCCGCCAAGCACATCGCCGCCGCCGACCTCGCCGCGATCAAGGCCAAGACGGCCAATCCCAAGGCCTACTGGGTCCAGGAGGTCATCTACGGCGCCGGCGAGCCGATCCAGCCCGGCGAGTACACCGGCAACGGCGACGTCGACGAGTTCCGGGTCGGCACCGACCTCAAGCGGATCTTCACCAGCGACAAGCTCGCCAACCTCAACGGCTGGGGCGCCTCCTGGGGCTACCTGCCGAGCGGCCAGGCGCGCAGCTTCCTCGACAACTGGGACACCGAGCGCAACGGCTCCACCCTCAACTACACCTACGGCAACACCTACACGCTGGCCAACGTCTTCCTGCTGGCGTCCACCTACGGCTCGCCCAACGTCTACTCGGGCTACTCCTTCACCAACAAGGACGACGGCCCGCCGAACGGCGGCACCGTCAACGCCTGCTACCAGGACGGGTGGAACTGCACCCACGCCTGGCGGCAGGTCGCCAACATGGTCGGCTTCCGCAACGCCGTCGCGGGCACCGGGGTGACCGACTGGTGGTCCAACGGCAACAACGCGATCGCCTTCGGCCGCGGCAACAAGGGCTACGTCGCCATCAACCACGAGGGCGGCGCGATCACCCAGACCTTCCAGACCGGGCTGCCGGCCGGCACCTACTGCGACGTCCAGCACGGCGACCCGCAGCCCGGCGGCGGCTGCACCGGCCCGACGTACCAGGTGGGCGCCAACGGGCAGTTCACCGCGACGGTCGGCGCGGGCGACGCGGTCGCGCTGTACGTCCAGCCCGGTACCGCCGTGTCGGGCGCCTCGTTCAACGTCAACGCGACCACGGCGTTCGGGCAGAACGTCTACGTGGTCGGCGACGCCGCGGCGCTCGGCGGCTGGGACCCGGCGAAGGCGCTGCCGCTGTCGTCCGCCGGCTACCCGGTCTGGTCGCTGGCGCTCTCGCTGCCGGCCGGCACCTCGTTCCAGTACAAGTACGTCCGCAAGGACGCGAGCGGCGCGGTGACCTGGGAGTCCGGCGCCAACCGGACGGCGACGGTGCCCGCCGGCGGGGTCGTCACCCTGAACGACACCTGGCGGCCGTAGGAACCTGGCGGGCGTAGGACACCCCCACCCGCACGAGGGAACCCCGTCAGGTCAGGCTGACGGGGTTCCCTCGTGTGGGTGGACGCGACGTTGCCGACCCCCGGCGCGGGGCGCGGCTCCGGCACCATCGCGGCATGAGCACCACCCCCCTCGTCCTGGACGTCGAACTCCGCGGCGGCCGCTGGGACGGCCACCGCAAGCGCGTCAACGCCACCGCCCCGCCGCCCGCCCTGCGGATGGTGCTCCGGGCCGAACTCCCGGCCGCCGAGCGCGGCGAGTACTGGCCGACCACCAGCGTCTACCGGCTGGACGAGGACGGCGGGGTGCTGCGCTACCGGCACTCGCACGACGAGTGAGCGCGCCGTGACCGCGAGGGGATGCGCGCCGTGAGGGCGTTGAGGGCGTTGAGGGCGTCGAGCGCGTTCCCGGGGCTCCGGCCCCGGTGTCAGCCGCGCCCGATGTACGGCATGGCCGTCGCCATCACGGTGGCGAACTGCACATTCGCCTCCAGCGGCAGCGCGGCCATGTGCCGGACGGTGCGCGCGACGTCGGCCACGTCCATGGTCGGCTCGGGGGCGATCCGGCCGTCCGCCTGGCGGACGCCCGCGCCCATCGCCGCCGTCATGTCGGTCGCCGCGTTGCCGATGTCGATCTGCCCGCAGGCGATCCGGTACGGGCGGCCGTCCAGGGACAGCGACTTGGTCAGGCCGGTGACCGCGTGCTTGGTCGCGGTGTAGGCGATCGAGTGCGGGCGCGGGACGTGGGCCGAGATCGAACCGTTGTTGATGATCCGGCCGCCCTGCGGGTCCTGGGCCTTCATCTGCCGGAACGCCGCCCGGGCGCACAGGAAGGCGCCGGTCAGGTTGAGGTCGACCACCGCCCGCCAGGCCTCGACCTCCAGCTCCTCCACCGGGACGGCCGGGCCGAAGCTGCCGGCGTTGTTGAACAGCAGGTCCACCCGGCCGTGGTGCTCGGCGGCCGCGGCGAACAGCGCGTCCACGGCGGACGGGTCGGTGACGTCGGTGGGCAGCACCTCGGCCGGGGCGCCGCAGAGCCGGGCGGTCTCGTGCAGCGGCTCGGCCCGGCGGCCGGCCAGCACGGGCAGCCAGCCGGCCGCGGCCAGCTCGACCGCGACGGCCCGGCCGACGCCGCTCCCGGCTCCGGTGACGACGGCGATCTGCTGGGGCATGGCACTCTCCTCGGTGGCGGTGTCCCGGTCGGTGGCGGTGTCCCGGTCAGTGCCGATGGTCACAGCCGGGGCCGCGGCCGGTCCCGGGAGAGATCGTTCCGGATCCGGAGGCCGTCGTCACTGGTCGAAAGCACCCAAAATCCGACGTCCGGAGGGGCTCGCGGCTGTGACCCCCGCCGTCCGGCCCCCGTCGTCCGACGGGCGTGGTCGAGGGCTTTACCCGATCGCGAACAAACATTGGATTCCCGGTGGCCGACGCGCAACCGGCCCGCCCCGGCCCACGTCATAAGATCGCAGGAAGGCGCGCCCCCGCGAGGGACGGCGCGCCACCATTCCGGGGGCCGCACCTGCGCCGCGCCTCCGGGTCTGTCCGGCCCCACCGGGGGGCCGCCGCCCGGTCAGACGGACCGGGCGCGACATCGGTCGGAGAGTCCTCACCGTGCTTAGGCAGTCGTCCCGTTCCCGTGCCGTCCTGTCCGGCGCCGCCGTCCTCGCCCTGGCCGCCACGCTGGCGGCCTGCGGGAGTTCCGGTGGTGGGAAGAGCAGCGACAAGGCGGACGCCACCCCGGCCGCGGCCGGGAGCACCTCGGGCACCCCGACCGCCACCGGTACCGCCTCGGGCACCCCGGGCGCCGCGTCGCCCACCGCCGGCAGCGGCAAGGTGCTGATGCCGACCGGCCCGGCCGCCAACCTGGCGAAGGCGCGGGACACCGCCGCCGGACCGATCTTCCTGGCCACCGTGACCGGCGCGAAGTCCGGCGTCTCCGGCAAGGTCTGGGTCTGGCTGCCGCCCGAGTACAACGACCCCAAGTTCGCCAAGACCGGCTTCCCGGTGCTCACCCTCTTCGCGGGCGGCCAGAGCAACGGCTACAACACCTGGACCGACAACCAGCTGCCGATCCAGGAGGAGAACGAGCGGCTGGTCAAGGAGGGCAAGTCCCACCCGTTCATCATGATCATGCCGGTGCAGAACTTCAACGGCGACGAGAAGAACGCGCTGGACTGCTCCGACATCCCGGGCCAGCCCAAGATGGGCACCTGGATGGCCGAGGACATCCCGGACTTCGTCCGCGCCAACTTCCGCACGGTGGCGGGCCGCGACGGCTGGGGCGTGATGGGCGCCTCCACCGGCGGCTTCTGCAGCGCCAAGCTCGCCCTGCAGCACCCCGAGGTCTACAAGGCCGCGGTGCCGATCGACGGCTACTTCATCCCGGACTCGCTGCTGTGGAAGGGCCACGACGCCGAGCGCGCGGCCAACAACCCCGACGTGCTGGTCGCCCAGGGCAAGGCCGACGTGAAGATGCTGGTCACCGCGGGCGGGGCCAACCCGTACGAGACCAAGGTGGTCAAGTCCTGGGTGGCCAAGGCCGTCCCCCCGGTGGGCATCACGTACTACGAGCAGCCCGGCGGCAAGCACCTGACCTCGGACTTCAAGAAGATGATCCCGGACACCCTGGAGTGGCTGACCAAGAACCTGGCCGGACCGGCCGACTGAGCCGGCCCACGCCCCGGGTGCCGACGGCTCCTCCCCGCGACCCCCTGACCGCCCGAGCGGTCAGGGGGTCGCGGTCTGTCGGGGGCCTCGTCCACCCCCGGTAAACGCCCTGACCTGCGCGTCAATCGGACATTGATTCGCTTCTGATCGACTGCGGGCACCTTGGCTGGGGTGGTCCTCACCGGCCGCCACCACCCGTCCTGCCCCAAGCCGTGAAGAGAGTGCCATGCCCATCCACCTGCTGCCCCAGCCCGCCCCCGCCGTGCCCGCGCAGGGGCAGCCCGGCGCCGACCCCCGGGGCGCGGACGCGTACGGGCGGTCCGCGGACGACGACCCGGCCACCGTGCGGTTCGCCGGGCTGCGGCTGGTGCACGCCGCGCTCCGCCGGGACCTCGCCCGGCTGCCGAACGCGCTGCGCCTGCTCCAGCCCGAGGAGGAGCACAAGGGCGAGGCGCTGCTGCGGCACTGGAACTTCATCACCGCCATGCTCACCTGCCACCACGAGCAGCAGGACACCCGGATCTGGCCGATCGTGCGCCGCTTCGCGCCCGAGCTGCGGCTGCTGCTCAACTGGCTGGAGGCCGACCACCACAACCTCGACCACTCGTTCACCCGGGTCACCACGCTGGTGCGGATCGCCAGCCGGGACACCGGCAGCGCCTGGCCGGTCGCGTACGCGATGGAGGACCTGGCGGCCCGGCTGGAGACCCACCTGCGGATCGAGGAGCGCCAGTTGCTGCCCCGGATGGAGCGGGTGGTCGCCGACGGCTCCCGGCTCGGCGGCCTGGGCGAGCTGCTGGACCTGCTGCGGGTGGCGGACGGACCGGGCACGGCGGACGCGCTCGCCTGGCTGCTGGACGGCGTCGAGCCGGCCGCGGTGGAGCGGCTGCTGGCCGAGTGCGACGACGACGTGGCCCGCAACTGGCCGCACTGGCAGGCGACCTACCAGCGCTGCACGGCGCCGCTGTGGGGGCCGGGCCTCGGCGCGGAGGACGGTCCGGTCGGCGGACTGGACGGTCTCGGGGACGGGCCGGCCGGAGGCGGCGCCGAGGGCTTCGGCGGGGCCCTGGGGACCATCGCCGACTGACCGCCGGGCCTTTTCGCGGGCCGTCGATCTACGCGCGTGGCACGTGCTGACGGCATAGGCGGGCGACTGGCGGCCATCGGTCTTCCGGTCAACTCCTCCCGCCCCCTGGGGGATCGGGCCCATCGCTCTCGGGGTCGATCGCCCGGCCGATCCCGGCCGATCCCGGCCGGATCCCGGCCGCCCGGGGAGTCCCGGCCGCGCGGTGCTACCGTCCGCCGGTGACCTCTCTGCTGCAACCTCCGTTGATCACCCGGCTGCTGGCCGCCGAACGCGTCCTGATCGCCGGTGCCGGAGGCGGTTTCGACGTGTACGCCGGGCTGCCGATCGCCCTCGCCCTGCGCGCCGCGGGCAAGGAGGTGCACCTGGCCAACCTCTCCTTCACCCACCTCTACGGCCTGCCGACGGAGGTCTGGGCGGAACCCGACGTGGCCATGGTCCGACCGGACACCCCGGCCCCCGAGGGCTACTTCCCGGAGCGCACCCTGGCGCGCTGGCTGCACCTGCACGGGATGCCGGACACCGTCTGGGCGTTCCCGACCGTGGGCGTGCAACCGCTGCGCGAGGCCTACCGCGCGCTGGTCGCCCGGCTCGGCGTCGACGCGATCCTGCTGGTGGACGGCGGCACCGACATCCTGATGCGCGGCGACGAGATGGGACTCGGCACCCCCGAGGAGGACATGGCCAGCCTGGCGGCGGTGGCCGGGCTCCGCGAGGTGCCCGAACGGCTGGTCGCCTGCCTGGGGTTCGGCGTCGACGCCCACCACGGCGTCAACCACTCGCTGGTGCTGGAGAACCTCGCCGCCCTGGACCGGGCCGGCGGCTACCTCGGCGCGTTCTCCATCCCGCGCGACAGCCGGGAGGCGGTGCTCTACCTGGACGCCGTCGAGCACGCCCGGGCCGCCTTCCCGGACCACCCCAGCATCGTCAACGGCTCGGTGGCGGCGGCGCTGCGCGGCGAGTTCGGCGACGTCGAGTTCACCGAGCGGACCAGCGGCAGCAAGCTGTTCGTCAATCCGCTGATGGCGATGTACTTCGGCGTCACGGTCGAGGCGCTGGCCGCCGAGAACCGCTACCTGGACCGGCTGGAAGACACCGTGGTGATGCGTCAACTCGCCAGTGTCATCGCGCGGTTCCAGGACGAGCTGCCCCGGCAGCGGCCACCCCGGCAGTTCCCGCACTGACCCCGGGGGCGGTTACGGTCGGCGCCTCAGGCCGCGGCCAGCCGGAACTCCAGGTTGCCGAACCGCACCAGGTCGCCCGGTCGAACCCGCACACCGCCCGCGATCCGGCGCCCGTTGACGTGGGTGCCGTTGGTGGAACCCAGGTCGTACAGCACCCAGCCGCCGTCCTCGTGCCGCAGTTCGGCGTGGTGCCGGGAGACCGAGGCGTCGTGCAGCCGCAGCCCCGAGCCGGGGATCCGGCCGATGGTCAGCAGCGCGGCGCCGGCCTGCGGCAGGCTCAGGCCCGGCAGCCGCTCGGTCCGCCAGGCCCGGTTGATCCGGTCGCCGAAGCCGGAAACCCGGCCGACCGTGCGCAGCACGAAGCGCTCGACCGGCCCGCCGGTCGGCAGCCCGGCCACCGCCGCGTCCAACTCGCTCCGGCTGGTGGCCTGCAGGACGATGTCCATCCGGCCGAGGAAGGTGTCGTGCGAGAGCCGCCCGCTGCCGGCGCCGTCCTTCAGTACCCCGAGCGCCTGGTCCCGTTCGGCGTCGGAGGGCCGGACCCGGCCGGTGGGGTACTCAGGAGGCGTCATGGCCGAATTGTCGGCGCGGCCGACCGGGGCTGTCCAGATCACGCCGGGAGCGGGCGCTTCGTTCGTACGTCACGGGAGTCCAGACGCGCCGCCCGGGCACGCGGTTCCGCGCCGCCGGCGACTCGGTTCCGCGCCGCCGACCCGCGGTTCCCGCAGGCCGTACGGGTCGTCAGGCCTTGCGCGCGGCGGCCAGGATCTTCTCCGTGGTGTGCAGGAACCGGGAGGTGACCGAGCCCCGGTAGGCCTTGCCGAACAGGTCCTTGGTGACCCACTTCCCGTCCTTCAGGTGGACCACCGCGTACGCGGCCCCCGGATCGGCGCCGAGCACCTCGACGTCGCCCTTGGGCGAGCGGTACGGAAGGGCCAGCCCGGCGGGCAGCGGCTCGGAGAGGAAGGCGACGACGAGCCGGACGTCCGGTGTGACCTCGACGCCCCGGAACGGCTCGGCGGCGAGCAGCTCGGCCACCTCGTCGACCGTCCGCAGCATCACCGGCACGGGGTAGCCGAGCGCCTGCTCCAGGTGCTCCTCGATCCGCCTGGTCAGCGCGGCGCGCTCCGGCCCGTCGGCCCGGCCCTCGGTGGTGAAGAAGACGTTGCCGCTCTGGATGTACGAGCGGACGTTCCCCAGCCCCAGCTCGGCGAAGAGCGCCCGCAGCCGCTCCATCGTCACCGTGCGGCCGCCGACGTTGATGGCCCGCAGGAACGCGATGTACGTGGTCGTGGTGGTCACCCCGCCAGTCTGGCACCGGCCTGTGACAACGGCCCGGCCGGTACCGCGCCGGTCCGTACCGGGGAAGGGCGGCTGTCGGTGCCCGGTGCCAGACTGGCGCCATGGCTACCTGGCAGGATTTCGAGCAGCAGGCTCCGGATCTGGCACCCCTGGTGCGGGCCCGGTTCGAGGCGGCGAAGCACCACGTCCTGGCGACGCTGCGCAAGGACGGCTCGCCCCGGGTGAGCGGGACGGAGGTCGACTTCGTCGGCGCCGACCTGTGGCTCGGGTCGATGTACGGCGCGGTGAAGGCGCGCGACCTCCAGCGGGACCCTCGCTTCGCCCTGCACGCGCACCCGGGGGACGAGACCCTGGCCGGCGGGGACTCCAAGGTCTCCGGCCGGGCCGTGGAGATCACCGACGAGACCGAACTCGCCGCGTTCGCCGCCGACCTTCCCGAGCCGCCGCCCACCCCGTTCCACGCCTTCCGGCTGGATCTGGAGCAGGTGGTGCACACCGCCGTCGAGGGCGAGCACCTGGTCGTCCACAACTGGCACCCGGGCCGGCCGGTGGAGCGGATCCAGCTCCACTGACCAGCCGGGCGGCGGGCCGGGGATCACGTCACGAGCCCTACGGCAGAACGGACTTGAGCGCCTCGGGGGTGCGGGCCACGACGGCGTGACCGTCGTCCGCGGTGATGATCGGGCGCTGGATCAGGATCGGGTGCTCGGCCATCGCCGCGATCCAGCGGGCCCGCTCGCCCGCCTCCCGGGGCCAGTCCTTCATCCCGAGGTCCTTCGCGGCCTGCTCGTCGGTGCGGGTGATGTCCCAGGGCTCCAGGCCCAGGCGCTCCAGCACCTGCTCCAGCTCGTCCGCGGTCGGCGGCTCCTCCAGGTAGCGCCGCACGGTGTACTCGACCCCGGCGTCGTCCAGCTCACCGAGGGCGGTCCGGCACTTGCTGCAGCGCGGGTTGATCCAGATCTCCATGCCGGCCAGCCTACCGAGCCGGCCCCGCCCGCCCCGGGAGCCGGCCGCGGGGAACCGCCCGTCGGGGAACCGCCCGTCGGGGAACCCGGCGGTACGGGAACTCCGCCGCGCCCACCGGTGGTTCACGAGCCGGGAAGCGTGCTCTCGGGAGGGGAGAACCGCATGAGCCGGATCGACGGCACGGCGATCATCGAGTCTCTGATGACCACGGCGGTCAGGGCCGATCCGTACCCGCTGTACGCCGAGGCGCACGAACTGGGAGCGGTGGCCCCGGCCGGGGACGGGCTGTTCGTGGTGAGCGGTTACCAGGCGGTCGACAAGGTGCTGCGCACGCCGGCCTTCGGGGTCGCCACCGCCGAGATGATGGCGGGCCTGACCCCGGACTCCCTCGCGCACTCCTCGCTCGCGCTGTTCGGCCGCTCGATCCTCCAGCGCAACGCCCCCGACCAGCCCCGGGTCCGCTCGCTGATCGCCTCGGTGTTCAACGCCCGCCGGGTCGCCGCACTGCGCCCGGCGGTGCGCAAGGCGGTGGACCGACTGCTGGACGAGATGGCCGAGCGGGGCGCCGACGGCTCACCGGTGGACTTCATGGACGCCTTCGCCTTCCGCCTGCCGGTCGGGGTGATCTGCGAGCTGCTCGGCGTCCCCGAGCGGGACCGCTACCGCTTCCGTGAGCTCGCCTCCGACCTGACCGTGGTCCTGGAGATCAGCGCGGACCTCGACGAGCTCGCCGAGGCCGACCGGGCCGCGGACGAGCTGTCCCGGTACTTCGCCGACCTGGCCGCCGAGCGGCTGGCCCGCCCGCAGGACGACCTGGTCGGCGACCTCGCCCGGATCGCCGCCGAGGACAGCGGGCGGCTGACCGCCGAGGAGCTGCTGGCCAACCTGGTGCTGCTGCTGGTGGCCGGCTTCGAGACCACCACCAACCTGCTCGGCAACGGCCTCGCCCTGCTGTTCCGCCACCCCGACGCGGCCGCCGGGCTGCGCAACGGCGCGATCACCCCGGCCGGCTTCACCGACGAGGTGCTGCGCTTCGACTCCCCGGTACAGGCCACCGGGCGGGTCGCGCTGGAGGACGGCCTGGCCGTCGGCGGGCTGCCCGTTCCGCCCGGCAGCGAGCTGACGCTGCTGATCGGCGCGGCCAACCGGGACCCGGCCCGGTACGAGCGGCCGGACGTGTTCGACCCGACCCGCACCGACAGCCAGCCGCTCAGCTTCGGCGGCGGCCAGCACTTCTGCCTGGGCTCCCGGCTGGCCCGGCTGGAGGCGGAGCTCGCGGTGCCCGCCCTGCTCGACCGCTTCCCGAGGCTCGCCCCGGGCGGCGTCGCCACCCGGCGGGACCGCCTGGTGCTGCGCGGCTACGAGACCCTGCCGGTGACCGTCCGCTGACCCCGGCCGGCGACCCCGGCCTGTGACGGTCCGCTGACCCCGGCCGGTGACCGTCCGCCGACCGGACGGGGACCGCGGGACGCGCCCGCGACCCGTCCGGCTCCGCAGGACGGGACGTTCGGCCGTTCGTGGCTGGGCCGTTCGTAGGAGAGCATGGAGGGACGAAACCGGTCATTCAGGGCTGTAACACCCGGAACGGCCGCCAGCCAGGAGGTCCCGCCGTGCCCACCGCACCCCGCCCGTCGCGCCCGGCCGCGCTGGAGCCACGGGTGCCGCGCTGGGTCCCCTGGCTCCCGGTCGTCCTGCTGGCCCTGGACCTGCTCGCCGAGGCCGTCGTCCCGGACGCCGTCGCGGCCGGCTTCCTGCTGACCGCGCTGCCCGTGGTGGCCGCGTTCAGCTACGGCCCGGCGCTCACCGCCACCGCCACCGGCGGCTCCTTGGCGCTCCAGCTCGTCCTGGCCCTGCGCGCGGGCCACCTCGACGAGCAGCACCACGTCTGGGTCTACATCGCCACCCTGCTCTCCGGGGTGATGGGCACCGCGCTGTCCTGGCAGCGCACCCGGCAGAACCGCAACCTGCTGCAGGCCCGCACGGTCGCCGAGACCCTGCAGCGCACCGTGCTGCGGCCGGTCCCGGAGCGGGCGGGCGGACTGCGGGTGGCCGGCCTCTACCGCTCGGCGCAGGCCGACGTGCTGGTCGGCGGGGACCTGTACGAGGTCTGCGACACCCGCTTCGGCGTCCGGGTGCTGCTCGGCGACGTCCGCGGCAAGGGCCTCGGTGCGGTCCGTACGGTCGCCGACGTGCTCGGCGCGTTCCGGGCGGCCGCGCACGACACCCCGGGGCTGGTCGAACTCGCCGACCAGCTGGACCGCGCGGTCCTGCGCGACGCCGCCGACCGGGGTGACGACGAGCTGTTCGCGACGGCCGTCCTGCTGCAGTACCGCCCGGGCTCCGACTGCGTGGAGATCGTCAACCGCGGCCACACCACCCCGCTGCTGCTCGGCGGCGGCGCGATCTCCCCGGTGCCCTGCGCCGACGAGCTCCCGCTGGGCCTCGGCCACCTCGGCCCCGCCGAGGAGCGCGGAAAGCCGATCGCCGTCGCCCTGCCCGCGGGCCACACCGTGCTGCTGTACACCGACGGCGTCAGCGAGGCCCGGGACGCCACCGGCACCTTCTACCCGCTGGCCCCGCGCCTCGCCGCCCTCGGGACCACCGCACCCGACCGGCTGGTCTCCTTCCTCGCCCAGGACGTCCACCGCTACGCGGGGCTGCTCGCCGACGACCTCGCCGTCCTCGCCCTCACCCCGGACACCCCGTAGCCCGGGCACCCGGGCACCCGGGCACCCGGGTGTCCGGGCACCCGGCACCCCGGACACCCGGCACCCCGGACACCCGGTAGCCCCGGACACCCCGTGACGCCGGGCCGCGAACGGCGTGGCCCGGTGCCACGGGGTGCGTCACAGCCCCGCGAGGGCCGCCACCACGAAGCGCTCGCAGTGGACCCGACGCCGTTCGACCCCGGCGTCCGCGAGGAACGACCCGACGGCGGCGACCAGGCCCGCGGGGCCGCACAGGTAGTACTGCAGCTCCGGGTCCGCGGTGGCGCAGCCCGCCGCCTCGATCAGGGCCGGCAGCTTCTCGGGGACGATCCGCCCGGTGCGCAGCGGATCGGGCCCGGACTCGCGGGAGAGCACGTGCAGCACGGTGAACCGCTCGGCGTGGCGGCGCCCGAGCTCGGCCAGCTCGTCGGCGAACAGCACGCTCTCCGAGGTGCGGTTGCCGAGGATCAGGGCGAACTCGTCGCCGCGCCGCAGCGCGGCCTCGGCCATCGCGAGCACCGGGGTGATGCCGGAGCCCGCGGCGACCGCGAGGTGCCGCCGGCCGGGCCGCAGCCGGAACCGGCCGGCCGGCGGCAGGACGTCGACGGTGTCACCCGGGCGCAGTCGGGCGTGGGCGAACTCGGCGAAGCCGCCGGGGCCGAGCAGTTTGACCGCGATCCGCAGCGAGGCCGGGGCGTGGTCGTCGGCCGGCGGGGCCTGGCAGATCGAGTAGGAGCGGCAGACCTCCTCGCCGTCCGCGTCGGTGCGCCGGACCATGACGTACTGGCCCGGCTGGTACCGGAACTCCTCGCGGAGGGCGGCGGGGACGGCGAAGCTGACGGTGACCGCGTCCTCGACCGGCCTGCCGATGTCCTGGACGGTGAGCGGGTGGAAATCCTGGCTACTCATCGGTCTTCCTCGGTTGCGGGTCCGGGTCCCGGGGACCCCGGGGACGGACGGGACTTCAGGCCGCGACGGCGGCCTCGGCCGGGCGGGCGGTGACGGCCCGCCCCTGCAGGGGGCGGAACAGCAGCAGGTACGCGACGGCGGCCAGCGCCGCGACCGCGAAGAAGAGCGCCTGCACCGGCAGCCAGCCGCCGACCACCGCGACCAGCAGCCCGGAGAGCGGCATGGTGCTCTGGTTGAGCAGCACGATGAGGCTGATCACCCGGCCGCGTTCGGCCTCCTTGATCCAGTGCAGCCGTTCGATCCGGATGAAGACGTTGAAGAGCCCGCACATGCCGATGCACAGGCCGTAGCCGAGCACGTAGAGCGGGAAGAGCGGGGCCACGGCGACCAGCGTGCCGCCGACGGCGATCGCCGCGAACGAGACGATGCCGATCCGGTAGACCGAGACCCGGCGCAGCAGCCACGGCATCAGGAACAGGGTGGCCAGCGAGAGCACCCCGACCGTCATCTGGAGCGAGGCGAAGACGCTGTCGCTCTGCCCGAAGTGCCCGACGGTCAGGGCCGCACCGGTCGCGGTGGAGATGCCGACCATCAGGTTGACCGTCATCGTCAGCCCGACCAGGGAGAGCAGGACCGGCTCGGCCCGCAGGCTGCGCACGCCGACCCGCAGGTCGTGCAGCACATTGCGCCGTTCCGCGCCGGTCGCCCCGGCCGTGGCCGGGGCCGACTCGCCGAGCCCGCGCAACGAGAGCACCCCGCACGAACTGACGGCGAAGACCAGGGCGGCCGCCCAGAGCAGGTCGGCCGGCCGGATCCAGATGAGCAGTGCCCCGCCCGCCGCCGGCCCGAGCACCCCGGAACCGCTGTTGATCATCTGGAGCAGGCTCTGGGCCTTGGCCAGGTCCTCCTTCGGCACCAGCTGCGGCACGGTCGACTCCAGCGCGATGAACGCCTGGGCGTAGCAGAAGGCGCACAGCGCCATCAGGGCGGCGGTCAGCTTGAAGGTCTCGCCGGGCCACTGGCCCAGCGCCAGGGCGGTGAGCAGGCAGGCCGCGGCGCGCAGGACGTCGGCGGTGGTGTAGAGCCGGCGGCCGCCGACCCGGTCGGCCAGCAGTCCGGCCAGGGGGAGCGAGGTCAGCCGGGGCAGCCATTCGATCAGGAAGGCCAGCCCGGACATCGTCACGCTGCCGGTGGCGTCGTAGACGATGAGCGGCACCGCGAACTGCAGCAACTGGTCGCCCAGCGTGGAGAAGACGCGCGAGCCCAGGAAGACCCAGATGCGCCGGTTGTACATTCCGCCTCCTCGGGGACGGTTGCGGTGCGCCCCCGACGGTGCGTCACCGGATGGTGGTCGGACCCGCCCTCGGAACGGCGGTCACCGGTCCTGCGGTCACCGGTCCTGACGGCGGTCGCCGCTCCTGGCGGCGGTCACCGGTCCTGGAGCGCGATCCGTGCCTCGATCGCGGAGGCGAGCCCGTCGAGCCGGTCCACCAGGGTCTTTGCGTCGTCCGCGGTCAGGACGATGTGGCCGACGAAGCCCGCGTTGTCGGTGACGTCGGCGCTCACCCGGTCCGCGGGCGAGACGGCGAAGGCCGCCCGGTGGAGCGGGATGTCGAGCGAGTCGGCGAGCGCCCGGACGTCGGGCAGCGCGGCCAGCACGCCGTCGCCGGGGGCGCGCAGCATGCGGATCCCGCTGAACGCGCGCGGCTCCGGCCGGGCGGGCCGGAACTCGCCGGTCACCGCCCAGTGCAGCCACGCCCGCCAGGGGTCGAAGTCCTCGAAGGACAGCCGGGCGAGGTCCCAGATGTGCATCCCGCCGGGGCGCATGTTGGTCTCCACCGCCGAGACGCCCTCCTCACGCAGGAACAGCTCGTTGTGGAAGGCGCCGTTGCCCGGCGAGACCAACTGCCGTACGTGCTCGCCCGCCCGGTCCAGGTCGGCGGCCCGGTCCGGTTCCAGCGGGGCCGGCACGATCTGCTGGACCTCCGCGCGGAAGCGGTCCTGGGTGGTGGTCTTCTCGGTGAGCCAGCGGGTGCCGCCGACGAAGTCCCAGCTGTACTCGCGGGCGTCGCGCACCAGCGTCTCGACCATCACGCCCGAGTCGTGGTACGGCGCGAGTCCGGCCCAGATCTCCGGGCACCGGGCGAGGTCCGGAACCACCTGGCAGCCACGGCTGTTGCCCTCGTTCGCCGGCTTGGCGAACGCCGTGCCGCCGAGCCGGGCGACCGCCGCCTCGAACTCGCCGAGGGTACGGGCGGGCAGGCTCAGCAGCGGCCGGAAGCCGTCCGGGTGCGTCGCGGCGGCGGCTTCGAGCCCGCGGTAGTGCCGCTTGTCCAGGCCGGCCTCGGCCTCGTGGGGTTCGGCGCCGGGCAGCGCGAAGTGCCGGGCCAGCCAGGCGCCCAGCGGGACGCCGCGGTCGGAGAAGGGCAGGACGCCGATCGGCCGCAGGCCGCGCCGGCCCAGTTCCGCGGCGACCGGCCGGACGGCTTCGGCCGACTCGACGGCGCCGAGCGGGGCGACCAGCACCACGTCGGCGGCGTCGTGGTCCTGCGGCTTCGCCTGCTCGGTGACCAGCACGAGCCGTGCCCGGTAGGCGCTGTGGCAGAGGTCGCGCAGTTTGGCGATGTCGTAGATGCGGGTGTTGTTGTACCCCGTCACCACGAAGCACGGGTTGCTCATCGCTGCTCCATGACTGCCGGCCCGGAGGGCGCCCCGGCCGGCTGGGTGAGGATCTCACCGAGGGTGCGGCGCACCTCGGGTGCGCTGCCCTGGACCACTCCGGACAGCGGCGTCGCCGCGGTGGCGTAGCTGATCCGGCCCGCGTGCGCGGCGGGGCGGGTGTTGCGGACGTAGGAGCGCAGTCGCGTCCCGAACCGCTGCGGGTCGAAGTCGACGGCCGCCCGCTCCGTCCGGTGGTGCCCGGGGAAGACGAACCAGCCGTAGTGGTCCTGCGCCGGTCGCGGCTCGACCGGCCCGGTGTCGCCCCAGAGCTGGTAGCGCAGGTCGGCCTGGTACAGGTCGACGCCGGTGCGGAGTTCGAAGGTCTCGGCGACCCCGGCCCCGCCGATCCTGCTGGCGGTCTCCAGGAAGCGGAAGCGGCCGTCCGGCTCGCGGATGGCCTCGAAGTGGAAGCAGCCGTGGCGCTGCCCGAGGGCGGCCAGGGTGCGGCGCAGCAGGTCGACGGCCTCCGGGTGGTCGGAGGTCTGGGCGGAGCCGAGCGGGCTGCCGTGCGCGTAGGCGAGGCAGTCGCCCACGTAGACGCTGCTGACCAGGGCCACGAGCTCCCCGTCGCGCAGGCAGCCGTCGAGGTGCCAGATCTCGCCCGGGACGAACTCCTCGACGAAGACCGCGTCCGGGTCCGGGCAGGCGTCGAGCCGTTCGAGGACGACGTCGGCCGGGCCCAGTTCGATGCCGGTGCTGGAGGCCTCCAGCCGGGGCTTGATCAGGTAGGTGCCCTCGCGCGGCGGGTCGGCGCGGAAGGCCTCGACGCTCCGGAACGCGGGCTGCGGGATTCCGGCCCGTTCGGCGAGGGTGCGCATCAGCCACTTGTCGCGGACCGGGAGCACCGCGCCCGGCAGGTCGCCGGGGATGCCGAACTTCTCCCGCAGCAGGGCGGCCGGCAGCAGGTCGTACTCGGAGCGGGCGATCAGCCGGTCCGCGTCGGCGAGCCAGTCGCCGTGGCGCTCGATCATCGCCTGGATGTCGTCGGTCGGGACGCCGAGCAGGCGGCGCTCCGCGTCGGCGGGCAGCTCGTCGAGGCCGTCGGCGGCGCTGAGGTAGCGGACGGTGTGCTGCCGGTGGTCGACCGCCAGGTCGTAGCGGATCTTCCGGAAGGGGATCCGGTGCAGGATGACGATGTTCACGCGCTGTACTCGATTCTGAGGTGCGACTCGCTCTCGCGGAGGAACGCGTCGAGGGCGTCCGGGCTCAGCGAGGTGACGTCCCACAGCGCTTGGCCGACGAAGATCTCCCGGTCCACTTCCGGCAGTCGCTCGCCCTCCCGCACGAACAGCTTGTCCTCGACCAGGTCGACCGGTACGGCCCCGCGGGCCACCCGCGCCACCCGCCGGCCCGGCTCGCCGTAGAAGACCCGGAAGAACGTGCTGCGTTCCTCGCTCGCCGTCGGCTCGACGGGCCGTCCGAGCAGCTGGTCGATCCAGAGCTCCAGGACGTCGACGCCGCGGTGCCGCAGGGTGCTGGCCACGATGTACGCCCCGCCGATCCGCGGGTTGACCTCGACGATCTCCCAGCCGCGGCCGCGCTGGAACCTGGCCTCCACGTGGTGGACGCCGGTGTCCACGCCGAGGGCCCGCAGGCAGCGCTCGACGTGCTCGACGCCGAGGCGCACCTCGGCCGGGTCGAGGGAGCGCGGCGGGCAGACGCAGGCGTTCTCCAGCGTCGTCCGGCCGGCCTGGCGCAGGTCGACCTTCTCGTGCACGGCGTGCACGGTCACCGCGTCGCCGGTGACGCTGGTCTCGAAGCTGCACTCGACGCCGTCGATGAACTCCTCGACGATGAACGAGGGTTCGCCCTCGAAGACGCCGGCGTAGGCGCGGTCCGCGCAGGCCTGCTGCCAGAGGCCGTCGAGTTCGGCGACGTCGGTGAGCCGGTCGGCGCGGAAGGCGCCCATGGAGGCCAGCCCCTCGCGCGGCTTGACGAAGTAGCGCGACTTGTCCTCCAGCGCCTCGAAGCGCGCCTCGGTGAGGGGCCAGGCGGCCACCTCCGACAGCCCCTGGACGCGCAGGAAGGTGCGCATCGCCAGCTTGTCGCGCACTCCCCGGACGGTCTCCTCCGACAGGTCGGGGGTGCCGAGCCGCCGGTTCGCGTAGGCCATCAGCACCCGGTAGGCGTCCCAGACGGTCAGGCAGCCGAGCAGCCGTACGCCGTCCGCCGAGAGCTCCGCCAGGAACCGGTCGACGTCGGCGCTGCGCAGGGCGGGGGCGTCGGTGATCCGCACCAGCTCGACCTCGTCCTGCCAGGCCGCCTCCACCTCGCGGGTCGGGCTCGATGACAGCACGTACGCCCTGATCCCGCGGCGCTTGAGCGCGGCCGCCAGCGGCGGAACCATCGACATCAATTGGTGCGAGAGGATCAGGAATCCAGTTTTCTCAGCCACGTGAACGAATCCTCTTCTCGACCGCCCGGCCGCCCGCGGTGCAGCGGGCGGCCGGGCAGGGTTACCGAGTGGTCCGGAACGGTCCGGTTCAGGCGGCCTTGGCCGCTTCGTCGCCGAAGCGCTCGTACAGGTCGACGAAGAACATCTTCAGCAGCTCCTGGATCTCGGCCAGGTAGCGCTTGATGTCGACGATGTCCTGCTCGCTCTCGATGAAGAGGCTGAGGATGTCCCACATGTCCTGGGTGTGGTCCTCGACCAGGTCGGTGTTCAGGTGCGAGGCCTGACCGACGATCATGTCCTTGCCGAGGGACTCGGACATCGCCTTGATCTGCTTCGGGGTGATCTTCTGGGTGGTGTACTCGACCAGGTAGCTGTAGCAGATCACGCCGAGCGGCTTCTCGTGCTCCGCGACGAAGTAGAGGTAGCCGGCCAGCAGGCGGGTGTTGAAGTTCGGCTCGGTGGCGAAGATCTCCTCCGCCGAGATGCCGACCTTCTCGGCGTCCTTCACGAAGAGCGTGTCGTGCAGCATCTCCTCGTCCTGGTAGGCCGCGTAGAGCTGGGCGGCCTCGGCGTTGATGCGGGTGATCTTGTGCAGGGCGTTGGCCTGCGCGGTGCGCATCAGCCGGATGCGCCACGCGTGCTCGACCAGCGTCTGCTTGTAGTACGCCAGGTTGACGTCGCTGCCCTCCAGGTGGCGCGCGTACGGGACGGTGGCGTTCCACTCCTCGATCTTCCCGTCCAGGAAGGTGTCGATCTCCTGCTTCACGCGCTTGCTGTCCTCACCGGACAGGAAGGGCTTGCGGCGCAGCAGGGCGGTGTCGGTCAGACGGTTCGTGTTCTCCATGACGGATCCCTCCAGGGGGTAGTGACTGCTAGTTGATTTCGAAGAGGACGGCGTCGCCGTGGGCCCGGCTCTGGCAGGCGAGCCGCACCGCCGGATCGTCCATTTCGAGCAGCTCGAAGAGGCGCTCCTCATTGGGAGTTCGGGGCGACAGGTTGTCGCCGCCGCTCACCACTCGAACCGCACAGATCCCGCATTTCCCGGACCGGCAACCGAAGGTGATGTAATCCCCCATCTCCTTCAGGTCGACGTGGCCCTCGAAATCCACACTCTCTTCGGCGTTGACAAATTTCAGATTGGGCACGATGTACCTCGGTTACGGCCATTCGGTGGTCAGCGCGGTCTGGGCCGCGCGCAGACTCAGCACCTCGTACAGGAACCGGTGGACCGGGGTCGCGGTGGCCGTCCTCGCGCCGAGGTGGACCACGGCCCCGATCCAGGCCTCGAGCTCGGAGGGCTTGCCCGACCGGATGTCGCGGTGCAGCGAGGAGATGCCGGCCGGGGGCTGGCGGTCCAGCAGCGCCACGGTGGTGCCCACGACGTCCGCCGGCAGGCGGACTCCCAGTGCCTCGGCGACGCGGTGGACCTCGGTCATGGCGTCGACGAGCAGCCCCCGGGTGCCCGGGTGCGAGCGCAGCGCGCCGACCGGTGCGTCGGCCACCGCGCCCAGCCCGCCCGGCGGTGCGACGAGCAGGAACTTCGTCCAGAGGTCCGCCCAGACGTCCTCGGCGACCACCGGGTTCAGCCCGGCGTCGCCCAGGGCGTCGCGCAGCCGCTCCACCCGCTCGGTGACGCGGTTGTCCCACTCGCCGAAGGTCAGCGTCCCGGCCGAACCGACGTGGTGGATCCGGCCCGGGCTGTCGAGGTACGCGATGACCTTCGCGACGCCGGGCAGCACCGCGTCACGGCCGAAGACCGCCGCGACCTCCTCGGGCGTCCGCACGCCGTTCTGCAAGGTCAGCACCGCCGTGCCGGGTCCGATCAGCGGCCCCGACCCGGCTAAGGCCGAGGCCACCTGCCACGTCCTGACACCGAGGAGGACGTAGTCGACCCGGCCGATCTCCCGGGCGTCGGCGGTGGCGCGCACCGCCCGTACGGAGAAGCCCTCGGTCGGGCTCTGCACGGTGAGTCCGTGCCGGCGCAGGGCCTCCAGGTGCGCACCGCGCGCGACGAAGTGCACGTCCCGCCCGGCCGCCGCGAGGCGGCCGCCGAGGTATCCACCGAGCCCCCCGCTGCCCACCACCGCGATTCTCACGGCGCCTCCTCGTGGAGTGGCGAGGTGGGCTTACGGACGGGCGGGCGCGCTGCCCCACTGCGAGTCGGCCACCGTGACCGCGGTGCCCGGACGCCCGCTGTGCCCCGGACCGCCGGCGGCGAAGCCGATCACGGCCAGGGCGCAGACGGCCGCCGCGATCGCTGCGGCGAAACGGTGAACAGTGGACTTCGGCATAGCGGCCCCCGTACTTTCGAGTCAGCCGGGGAGTCGTTTTCCCCGATGTGCCCATCCTGTCGAGAACCGGCCCCGGGTGGCCAGCGGATTGGCCTGCACGAATGCGCGCTGCACTGTTGTGAGGCCCCCCCGAGCTTCTTCATGAGGCCGACCTATGATGCACAATCATGCGCTGCACTTTTATGAACCAGGGCCAAGCCTGCCCGAATACGGACAACCCGGATTACTCGGGTGGCGCTGGATTGTGCGAAGCCGCGCTGCAGTTTTACCGAACTGCCGTGGCAGAGCAGGCCGTTCCGCGCGCGGACACACCCGACTGTCTGATCGCCCTGCGGCTGATGGCGGAAAGCCCGGAAAATCCGGAGCTCGCCCATGTGCTGCCGCCGTCCACGGCCTCCGGCTTCGTCATCCGGCCGATGGAGCGCAGGATCGCCGCGCTGGAGGAGGCCACCCGTTCCACCCGCGCCGTCTTCACCGCGCTGGAGGGCGTCTACGCGGACGCCAGGCGGCGCGAGAAACCCGGGTACGCGCTGCTGCAGGGGTCCGAGACCATCAGCGACGTGCTCGGCGCGGCGGTGGACGCCTGCCGGGCCGAACTGCTCACCGCCCAGCCCGGCGGCGCCCGCCCGCACGAACTGCTGGAGCGCGCGCTGGAACACGAGATCCCCAGGCTCCGCGCGGGGGTGGTCCAGCGCACGCTCTACCAGCACGCCGTGCGCTCGGACTCGCCCACCATGGCCTACATCGAGCGGATCACCGAGGCGGGCGCCCAGGTGCGGACCACCGCCGAGGTGCTCGACCGCCTGGTGGTGGTGGACCGCGAGGTCGCCTTCATCCCGGTCCAGGACGAGCGGAGCACCGCCGCGCTGGAGATCCGCCAGCCCGCGATCGTCCGCTACCTGGTGCGGGTCTTCGAGCACGCCTGGGACCGCGCCATCGTCATCGACGGCTCCCTGCGCCGCAGCGCACCGATCACCTCCGACGTCCAGCGCGCCATCCTGCACGGCATCATCTCCGGCGAGACCGACGAGAGCGTCGCCCGCCGGGTCGGCATGAGCCGGCGCAGCGTCGCCGAGCACGTCCGCAAGATCTCCGAGCGCCTCGGCAGCAACAGCCGCGCCCAACTCGGCTACCTCATCGCCATCAACGGCCTGCTCGACAACCTCGGCGACGCCCCCGCCCCACCCGGCCCCTGAGACCCCACGGCCACCCGCCGCACGACGGCCCCGGCCCGGCACCCGCGGGATCTCCGCGAGCACCGGGCCGGGGCCGTACGCCGGGCGCGTGCCTACAGGTCGTAGTTCTGATCGAACATGCCTCTGACCTGCGGAAACGCGGGCCTAAAGGAAGATCATTTCACAACCAGTGCACACGCGGCAGTGATGACTATGAGAGGCGGCGAGAAGCGCCGAGCGCAGACCACGACGTCGAGCCGGCTCCTCGCCGTGTGGTGCGGTGCTGGACTACTGATCGTGGCGGTGTGGCATCGCTCCACTCAGCGGCCTTGTGGCTCGACCATGGCGGCGAAGAAGTCTCGAAGCATGGTTGGAGCTGTCGCTTGTCCGAGTTCGTGGCCGCCGAATCGGTACACCTGGTATCCCTTGAGCCGTAGGGCCCGGTCCTCAGCGACCATCTTCGAGTACAGGCGCGGAGAGGCAACGTTGCCCTCGGCATAATGCTGCTTGCCGTCGACCTCCAGGACGATTCGCTCGGCTCCGGGGAGCAGGAGCAGGAAGTCCATACGCTCACGGCCCAGAACACTGTCCTTGCCCCCGCGCTCTGAGCGGGTCCGAGGGTCGAGGTGCAAGTAGACCTGAGGGAGCAGAGCGGGGTAGATGGCCCCTGTCTCGTTGATCGGATAATGCCAGCAGTAGGTCCGAAAGAGGAGCCTTTCGGGGGTGATCGCTTCAGGTTGCTTCGGGTCGTGGTGCAGTGACGCCCAGAGCCGCCTGTATAGGGATTTGCCGACGGCCTCGTCTGCTGTGCCCTTGGGGAAGGGCACCTGTGTTCGCCACCAGTCGATCAGGCCACCCCAGGTGAGGCCGGAAGTCGGCAGGGGGCGGTCGTACTGGAGGCAGAACTCGCCGTTCTTCACGACCAGGACGTCGTTGTTGATGGCGTCGCCCAGTACGAAATCTGGCTTGGGCCCGTTGGAGGCGAAGAACAGGTTCTTCATGGTGCCGGGAACGCTGGCGCCGATGGGACGGGGCGTGAAGACGGGTGCGCCGCTGATGCTGTCGGTTTCGGCGAGTTCGTATCCGTCGTGCATCAGTATTCCGTTGATGAGTGCCTGGAGTTGCTCGACCTCCTTGGCGTCGGTGCGGACTGCGGGGTGCAGCATCTCGGCGAGGAACCGGAGCAGATACTCGTCGCCGTCCGCGAGGGCCAACCTTGGGTCGGTCCAGAACCAGCCCGCGTCCCAGTCGTACGGATCGGCGATGCAGTGGTGGCCGATGTCCTGGGTGGCGGAGGCGTGCTTGGGATCGCCGCTCGGCAGGTTGTCGAGGTCGTACAGGCGCTTGAGGAATTCCACCTCGTCAAGGGTTCCCCACCAGTTGGTCGGCAGGCGCTCGCGCAAGCGCCGGCGCGTGACATCGGTGATGCGTTGGGACTTCGGGCGGTCGGGCACCAGGTGTGGATGGTGGGTGTCGAGCTGAGCCAGAATCGGGCCGACGAGGCTTGCGACGTATGCGCGCCGCGCCTCGTGGCTTCCGGTCATTCCCTCTTGCTTCCAGTAGCTTCTGAAGCTCTTGAAGTCATGGAAAGGCAAGCTGAAGCTCACACCGAGCCGGCGGAGGACTGCGGAAAGCGTTCTGAGAAGTAGAACGATCTCATCGCTGTCGAGGAGTTCCCCGCCGGATGTGGCGAACGCCTCCAGGTCGGCCCTGGCGATTCGAACGAGCTCGTAGGCGGCGTCCAGATCGGTCAGGTCATACAGGGGAGCGGCACGCAACTGCTCCACCCGTCCGGAGTCGAGACCGAGCTTGGCGAAGCCGAACCCGCCGTAAGGGGTGGGCTGGCGTACGAGGAACTGGCGGTTCACAGCACCGTTCATTCGCGGTCCTAGAAGTCGACGCCGAGGAGGGTGTGGGGGCGCCGGTCGAGTTTCGCGTTGCGGGTCTTCTGGCGCAGCCAGTCGGCAAGGCTCTCCTCGCGTTCCAGGAGCAGCACCAGCTCACGCAGCTCGCCGAGCACCATGACCTTGAGCGCGAGGAAGCGCTCGCACTCCGCCACAGCCGGGGCGCTGTAGCCGGATGCTGAGATCATCAGGCCGCTGACGTCGGCGCGGGTCATCAGCCTGGTCATGTGGCGGCTGACCGGGTTGATGTCCAGTGGCTTCGCCCACCATTTCACTTCTACGAGGTAGGTCTGGCCGTCTAGTTCGACGACTCCGTCGATCTGCTCGGCTGCTTCGCCGTCTTCCAGCCGGAGAGTGAACGACTCCCTGACGCCGATCCCGTCCAGGGCGAAGAAGCGGTTGAGGAGGCTCTCCAACTCCAGGCCACGCTTGTGGGGGTCCTCCATAGGGAAGAGAGCGGTCAGTTGGGCTCTCAGGTCCGAGTAGAGGGCACTTCGGCGCCTGCGCTCTTCCTCTGCGGCGCGGCGATCGGCCAGGCGAGCCTCGTGTTCCCGGTCGCGCTCCTGCTGCATGCGGGTGAAGGAGTCCTTCACGCCGACGACTTGGCGTATCTGCCCGACGAGACCGCGGGCCTTGAGCTGGTCGTCGGGCCAACAGGTCGAGAAGTCCTCGAACTCGGTGACCCTGCGAAGCAGCGCACGGCGTACTCCGAGCCCTTGGTCGCCTTGTTCGTTCAGCTGCCGGAGCACCTCGCGGGCGATCCTGTACTTGCTCACTGCGCCGCGATCGACTGCGAGTTGCTGCCGGAATTGGCCGAGGAGCGCCTCGCTGGTCCCCGCTCCGCGTAGGAAGTCGACGACGTCGTCCTTGCTGCGGCAGAGCAAGGGGATGGTGTCAGTGAGCAACGCCATCAGCTCCGGGGGCCAGTGATACGCGGCGTCGTGGGCCATCGAGGGCTGCGCTCCCAACTCTTCGCGGCTTAAGGCTTCGGAGAGGTGCCTCCGTAGCGGAAACCATCATCCATCCGGCCGCAGGACGATGTCCTGGAGTCGACCGAGAACGATGCTTCGCAGCGTGTCCCTAGTGCCAATGAACTTACACAAACAGGTAGTCCTGACCTGGGGCGTTGCCAGGGGGTAATCGCGTGGACACGTACGATGAGGAGCTGGGCAGGAGCATAGACGCTTGGGTGGAGGCCGCATTGGCCGCCTCGCCCGAGCGGAGGCCCGAGAAGTACGCCAGCATCCGCCAGCGTCTGGAGGACAGCGCAACGGCTGTCGCCGCTGACGAGTAAGGGCGCGAAGTCGTAGAACGCAGCCCGGGGTCCAACCGGCCGGAAGGCAGGTTGGACCCCGGGCTGTCTGGTTCAGCAGCAGCCGCCAGCGGGAGCCTCGACGGGGGCACCGATGCTGATGGCCACCGGGACTGGCGCGGCGGCGGGGGCCGCGCAGCAGCCGCCGCCCGCGTCCTGCTGCGCGTCGGGCTGGTCGAAGAGGCCGGCTCCGCCGCAGACGCCGGTCTCAGGGAGAGTGAGTTCGACGCGGGTAGCGGCCTCGTGGTCGCCGGCGAGGTGGGCGGAGATGGAGCGGACCTGCTCGTAGCCGGTCATGGCGAGGAAGGTCGGGGCGCGGCCGTAGGACTTCATGCCGACCAGGTGGACGCCCTGTTCGGGGTGGGAGAGTTCAGCGGCGCCGTGGGGGTAGACGGTGCCGCAGGAGTGCTGGTTGGGGTCGATCAGCGGGGCGAGGGCGGTGGGGGCCTGGAGGCGTTCGTCCAGGCCGAGCCGCAGTTCGCCGAGGAAGGACAGGTCGGGGCGCAGCCCGGTGAGGACGATGATCTCGTCCAGGTCTTCGGCGCGGTGGCCGTCCTCGGAGACCATGGCAAGCTTGTCACCGGTCTGCTCGACGGCCGTGGTGCGGAAGCCGGTGAGGGCGCTGGCGTGGCCGTTCTCGACGGCGGCCTTGGCTGCCTGGCCGAGGGCGCCGCGGGCGGGGAGCTGGTCGGCACTGCCGCCGCCGAAGGTGGAGCCGGTGATGCCGCGTCGCAGGACCCACACCGCGTGGGTGCCGCTCTCCGTCTTGGCGAGGTCGGCGAGGGTTGCTAGGGCGGTGAAGGCGGAGGCGCCGGAGCCCACGATCGCGGTGCGCTTGCCCGCGTACCGGGCGCGGACCTGGGGGTCCTTCAAGTCCGGGATGCGGTAGGAGATGCGGGCGGCGTGGGTCTTCTCGCCGAGTGCGGGCAGGCCGTCGGCGCCGAGGGGGCTGGGGGTGGCCCAGGTGCCGGAGGCGTCGATGACGGCGGCGGCGGTGATGCGCTCCTCGCGGCCGTCCGCGTGGGTGACGTGGACGGTGAAGGGCTGGTTCTCGCGGCCGGAGTCCACGACGCGGTCGCGGCCGGCGCGGGCGACGCCGGTCACCGTCGTGTTGTAGCGGACCTTGTCGCCGAGGGCGTCGGCGAGCGGCTGGAGGTACAGCTCGACCCAGTCCGCGCCGGTCGGGTAGGTCGCGCCGTCGGGGCGGGTCCAGCCGGTGGGCGCGAGGATCTTCTCCGCGGCGGGGTCCACGAGTTCGGCCCAGGTGGAGAACAGCCGCACGTGGCCCCACCCACGCACCGCGCTGGCGGCTGCCGGGCCCGCTTCGAGGACCAGCGGGGTCAGGCCGCGCTCGGTGAGGTGGGCGGCGGCGGCCAGGCCGATCGGGCC